>JACQHI010000372.1 GCA_016199105.1 Lentisphaerota bacterium
GCCATGCCTGCGCGAAGTGCGGGAGGCCCGCCGATATTGTCCTGCCGCAAGGGAAATGAGGCAATCGTAAATTCTCGTTGTAGAAGGGCGGGCATGTCGCTCAGGCCTGCCCGCCACATTGCGCTAGCTTTGGGCGGGACTGCCCGCCGGGCTTTCTTCCGTTCCTCACTACGGCAAGACGGCGGGCAGTCTGTTGACGTGCCCGCCCCACAAGTATCCGTCTTCGCCAAGGCTACGCCGGACACGTTGGGGAATCTATGGCGGGTTAGCCCTGCACGGATGGCCCTTTCAGGGCTCTTCCTCATATCCACCGGTTCTGCCGGTGGTTGGGAATTCGCACAATCTACCGTCGCGGCGGAGCGCGACGGCCACCTTTCGTCACATTACGCATCCTCCTCATCCTTGAAGAGCCATTGGTAAGAGTAATACACGGACTTCACGGCGAGGGTGGCCAGAAGGGCGACGAACCCGCAAACCATGGTGTCGTCGTCCAACACAGTCGGGAACCGGGCGAAGTGGAAAATAACCAGGCCGGCGGCAACGTTGACGACGATCTCCCATGCCCCGGCCAGGATAAAACGGGGCAATCGGACGGCGACAAAGATGGCCCAGGTGAGCATGTCGGCTATGGCGAAGCCGACGATGAACCCGGACACGGCGGGCTGTTCGAGGAAATGCGTGATGGCCGCGCCGACCGATATGGCGCCATAGGCAAGGGTGCGAACGAGCGCTTCGATCCAGCGGGCCATCATAATGGCGGTGTCAATCCCGGGTCAGAGGGTACGAGGATAAGCCACGGCTCGCCACAGTCTCGCCCTCCACGAGCGATGGTTTTCCTGAAAGGAGGGCGAATCCGTCGGCTGACGGACGCGGAACGGTTGTTCGAAAAAGACATTTGTCTCAGGGGTATTCAAACCCGGACCTTGTCATTCGACGATCGGCGGTTCGTTGTCGTCCGGCTCGGTTTCGACGGCTTTGGGTGGCGTCAGATTGTTCACCTTCGCGCGGGCCAACAGGTATTCCTGCCATTCGTTGAAGGCGATTTCGTTGTAGCGTTTCCGGATGTATTCGGCCACATCCTTCTTCATGGAGGCGTACAGGCTTGTATCGGCAGGCGCGCGCGCATCGACATGCGCCACCAGCACCCCCTCGGGAACTTCGATGATATCCGTCACGTCGCCTTCGTCACGGCGCAACAACTGCTTGGCCAGCGGATAGAAATATTCCATCTCGTTTTCGATGCCGGAGGACATGGTGAACGGCTCGGTCGTTGTCGGCTCGACGCCGAAGCGATCGGCGACCGCCTCGAAGGCTTCGCCACGCGGGAGCGCTTGCAAGGCCGCGTCGCGAAAACGACCCGCCTGGTCGGACAGCAGGGCGTCCGCCGCCTGCCGGCGCGCGGCGGCGAAGGCGTCCGCTTTCACTTCCTCGTAATCCGGGACTCGCGTGTCCCAGCGCTGGTCATAGGCCAGGATATACACGGTGTCTCCGCCGCGAACAGGGTGACTGAAATATTCGTCGGACGTCGGCCGCAATTCGAACGCGGCCTTGTTGAAATCCAGGGGAACGTTCAGGCCGGGCGCGGGTTCCTTCAGGGAGAAGGGCGCGGTGACCCGGACCGTCAAGCCGGTGGCCGCGGCGGCCTGCTCGAAGGTGAGCGCCTTGCCTTCGCGATCGGGCGCGATAAGATCCTCGAAAGTGAGGGCTTTTTCGGTGGCCGTATCGAAGGCGGCTTCCTGGGCCAGCCGGTCACGAATCTCCTCCTCCGCATCCTCGAAGGGAATCGCCACGGGAACGCCGTTGGTGTCCTCCTCGCTGAATTTCTCGATGTTTTCGGCGTAAAAGTTGGACACCACCGCCGGATCGATGCGGTCCGGATCGAATTCGCTAAGAACGGGGAACGCCACGTACTTGACCCGCATCGTCTCCGGTATCCGGAACGATTCCGTATGACTTTCGTAATATTCCTGGGCGTCGTCTTCGGTGACCCGGATCGCCCGTTCCGCCTCGCTCCTGGCGAACAGGACATAGCTGACCACGAAGGTGTCGTACAACTGATGGAAGGTCTGCCGGATGTCGGTGGGGGCGACCCAGTCGGAGAGCGCGAGCACGAAGCGCGCCTTGCTCAACACGAGTTCCTGGCGGATGTGTTCCTCGAACTGGGCTTCGGAAGCCCTGAGGTTGGAGAGATAACTGCTCACAAAGGCGTCATAACGGTTGCGGTCAAACTGGTCCCTTGTTTGAAAGAAGGGCTCGGAGCGGATGGCGGCCAGGACTTCCGCTTCGGTCGCGGTCAGCTCCAGTTTGTCCGCCTCGTGGAGGGCGGCGAGACGTTTCCAGGCCAGTTGTTTGAGGGCCTGGTCCACTTTTTCGCCGGTCGCGAGCGGTTTCCCGAGCATCATGGACATGAACAGGTAGGCGTGGAAATAGGCGGTGCGAAATTCTTCCGGGGTGATTTTTCTGCCGTCAAGTTCACCCACCACATCGCCGGCCCCATTTCCCGTGCCTTGAACCCCGGAGAAGTTGGTGCCCCAGAAGACGAAAGAGAGCACCACGATGACCGCGAAAAAGATCCACAACGCCTTGTTTCGGACGGCCTTGTTGAATTTGGTTATGAACATCATATAGCGTGTCTTTCCCTCCCTTAAACGTGGGGCCTCACACTATCGGAGGCCACCGGCGAGGTCAATGCCGAAAATAGATTCCGCTGAAAAACTGAAAAACCCCGGATTAAC
>JACQHI010000373.1 GCA_016199105.1 Lentisphaerota bacterium
ACCGCGCCCGGCCAGCCCCAGGCCGTGGCCCAGGCAATCGCCGTCCCGGAAATCGACCGGATATACCAAAAGCCCGTGGTGCCGTCGAAGACGGCCAGATCGCTGATGCCGTCGCCGTCATAATCCCCGGGCACGGGAACCGCGCCCGGCCAACCCCACGGTGTGGCCCAGGCAATGATTGTCCCCGCCATGTTGCGAATATACCAATAGCCTGTGTTGCTGTCGAAGACGGCCAGATCGCTGATGCCGTCGCCGTCGTAGTCTCCGTTCACCGGCAGAGCTTTCGGCCAGCCCCACGGCGTCGCCCACGCGATGTTCGTCCCCGCCACCGTCCGGATATACCAATAGCCCGTGTTGCTGTCGAAGACGGCCAGATCGCCCTGGCCGTCGCCGTTATAGTCCCCCGCACCCCCCCCGGCAATGTCGCTGACGAGCACCGTGACCGGACCGGCAGTCCCCATCCCCGTTTGCCCGGACCGGCCCCGGGCGCACCGGAAGCCCAGAGAGTTGATCGCAAACAAACTCCCGCTGCTGTCACGGGCGGCCATCCGGCCTTTATACGCCTGGCCGCCGTCCCAACTGCTGCCGCGCAGCTCGCGGTACAAGCCCGACGAGGGACCCTGTGGGTCGCTCCCGGGCGAAGACGCATAATAGCCGTCCGCATGCCAATCCCAACACCACTCCCACACGTTCCCCACCACGTCATACATCCCATACCCGTTCGCGTCGAAACTTCCCACGGGGCTCGTATAGGGCAAGGTGCCGTCATTGTAGGCCGGATGATAGCCGCGCGTCGGGCTGACATCGGACGCATATAGATTCGTGCTGTAATAATTGGCCCGGCTGTGCGTGATGGTATCCGCATCCGACCACGCATAGCGACGACCGGAAGCCCCGCCGCGCGCCGCCTTTTCCCATTCGGCTTCCGTCGGCAACCGATACCCGTTGGCCGACCAGTTCACGCTATCGCCGGCGATATCGACGGCGCCGGTCCGATACACCGTCGTTTGGTCGGATGCGGTGTAATAACACGGCGTAAGCCCCTCATTCTCGCTTCGCGCATTGCACCACTTGACCGCATCGTACCAGTCCACGGTTTGCACGGGATGATTCGCGGCCTTGCCCGAACCCGCGTTGTCCAACACATACCGGTTCGTCAACGCCCAGGCATAGATGGCGTCCCACTCCGCCTTCGTCACCTCCGTCGCCCCCATATAAAACGCGGTCACGAACACCACATGCGCCGGCAGTTCGTTGGAATTGCCTTCGGCGAACGAGTCGCCCATGACGAAACTGTCCGGGGGAATCAACACGAAACCGGAAGGCGTGGCGCCGTCATCGGCCGTGACCTTGAACCAGACCTGCGTCGAGTATTGACCGATCACATCCGCGCCGGCGTTCCAGACGATCGGCTTGCCCGCGCCGGGCGAGACACCCGGCCCGTATCCGCTGCCGCTGAAATTGGTGGCGGGCACATCGTAGGTGACGCCGTTATTGCTGGAGACCATCACCAGAACGGTCAAGGCATTGCTGGCGCTCGACACATCATAGGTGATATCCACCAGTCGGGTTCCCGCCCGCTGGACGGCCATCACGTTCGTCACCACCGGCGCGGCGACGGCGCCGATGCACACACCGAGCGCCACCACGCACAAGCCCAACCATTTCAACGAGCTCTTCCTCATGGTTTTCCTCCCTTTAATTGTGACTCCACATAACGACGGCACAGCTCGCAAGCCCAAGCCGATGCGGAGTCGATGCCTTTGACACGGAAGCGACTTAACCCGATTCGCTTCCCGACCGCCATCAGGAAAACCCTGAAAGCAAACCGCCAAAATTCTTAGCACGCTCAACACGGGAGCGCCAGAAAAAATGGGAAAGACAACCGGCAACGGTGCACGAAAGGGAGTAAGCCGCTCCTTAATCTTTGCCGTAATCTATTTGGGTCCGGCCGCGTCAACAGCGTTCGAGCGGGGCTCGGCGTTTATCTGCGCGCGCACCCGCTCCAGATTCCGCCGCGCCTCGTCGAACCGCGGATTCAGGCGGAGCGCCTCCTCGAAATGCGCTTCCGCGGCCTTGAGCCGGCCCTGACCGGCAAACAGCACGCCGATGTTATTGCGCGCCTCGGCGGCGCCGGGGGCGATCTCGATGGCAAGCCTGAAATGCCAGTAGGCCTCCTTGGGCTTTCCCTGGTCCAGCAGAAGATTGCCGAGATTGTTGTGCGCCTCCACGGAGTCCGGATCCAACTCCAGCGACCGGTTGAAGTGCGCCAGGGCTTCGTTCGTGTTTCCCCGCCGCA
>JACQHI010000030.1 GCA_016199105.1 Lentisphaerota bacterium
GCAACCCCCACTTCTTTAGGTTGACGCGTATGCGCTTCAGCGGGGTAAAGTGCATGCCTCGGAGGGCGGGGTGCGGCGATCCTGTCAATCCACAGCATTTCGCGCCACACCGTGGCGCGCTACAGAATCGGTATGCCAGTCCTCCCCCCATAACTGGGCATTACCATAATTGCTGCTTCGCGCTTGGCAAACCGGGAAGGGAAACGTAGGATAGGCGAAGTCTGAAGGAGATTGCAACAGGCGCGCCATGAGCGATCAGGAACAGGAATACAGAAAATTCATCGGGCAATTTCCGCTTTTCGCCCCGGGCAGCGATGGTCCAGGCAAAGGCCTTGCCGAGCAGACCGTCATTGCCATCAACCAGACCATTCCCTTGATGGCGCTGTTTCTGGATGTCGTGGGCAGGAACCGCCTGACCGATATCGTCCAGGCCGTCAATTTCTGCGCGGACGAGCCCTCGAAGCTCTCGGCCCGTCAACTGATGGATCTTTTCAAGAAATACGGCAGCGATAAAGCCACCTTCCATAATTACCATACTGTCTATGGCGCCATTCTAAAAAACCCGGAGGCGATCGCCGCCATTCTGGAAATCGGGCTGGGCTCCAATAACGAGGGTGTGGTATCGGGCATGGGCGCCGCCGGCAAACCCGGCGCCTCGCTGAGGGCGTTCAGGGATTTCCTGCCTCGTGCAACCGTCTATGGCGCCGATGTCGACAAGCGGGTGTTGTTCGAGGAGGACAGGATCAAGACCTTCTTCGTTGACCAAACGGACCTGAACACGTTTGACGAGTTGGGCAAGCACGTGGGCGGCGAACTCGATCTGGTCATCGACGATGGCCTGCATGCGCCCAATGCCAATCTTGCGGTCCTCATCTTCGCCTTGAAAAGGCTGAAGGTCGGCGGCTGGCTTGTCATTGAAGATATCATGCCGGCCTGTGTCCCCTTGTGGCAGGTCATTTCGGCCTTGTTGCCGGAGACGTATAAGCCCCGTTTTGTCGCCGCGCTTCGGGGAAATCTTTTCCTGGTCGAGCGGTTGGCGTAAATAGGGTTCCTGCTTCGCACAAGGTGCTCCTGATTAAGGATCATGCAAATGCGATTTGACGACGATTGCTTCCAGGCCCTGCAACACCTTTTCCAGACGGAAGGGCCTGTCCGCCTGGGCGAGTTCCTGCAAAGCCGGAAAGGACATTTTGACAACCCGGCGGACGGGGAACTGGCGGGGATTGCCGCCGGCCTGTTCCCGCTTGTAGCCGAAAAGCGATATCCGGAAGTCGTGCAGGCGGTGGTCCGCGCTTCCGAAAAGCATCCCGCTCTTCCCTCGCATCTCCTCAACCTGGGCCTCTTTGCCGCGAAAGAAGCCGGGCTTCATGGCGAAATGGCGTGGGCGATCTTCCGCTTCGCCGAGGCCGCCGCCGACCGGGGCGAGACGGCACTGGCCATGGAGATGGTGAAAAAGATCTATGTCTTCGCCGCCGGCCGCGATGCGGAGATGTATTACAAACCCGATTGCCTGGTGCAGGTGGCGGCTCTCCTCGAGAAGATCGCCCGGCCCGGCCTGGCCAGGCGCGCGGTCCCCCTCCAGGGGCCGCCAAAAACGAAGCCGCGCCTGGCGCTGGTTACCCCCGTCATGCTGGAGGGCACCACGGCATGGGCGAAGACAGCGCTTCAATTTGTCCGTTATCGGGATTCCGCCGCCTGCGATGTTTACGAATATTTCGCCGACGAGACCGTCAACCGGAAGCAGTATTTTCTCGGCCACCAGTTCGTCCGCTCCAAGACGTCCGAGGAAACCGCACCCCGGGCGATGGCCGAGCTGCGCGCCGGCGGGGCGGTGGTCAAATGCATCCCGCCGACGCTCGACTGGGCGGAAGGTTCCCGCTGGCTGGCGGAGGAACTGGAGCGCGACGGGATCGACGCGGTGATTTTCCAGGGCAATGTCGAAACCACGATGATGTGGATGGCGTCGCGCTGGACCCATGTGCCCGTCAAGATGACCCTATGCGTTGGCGTGAACATGTACCAGACCGGTCAGGCGGCCACGATTTACATGAGCAACCGCCTCAACCTGGAGAAGGAACAGGCGTTCTGGCGTCCGGAGTGGGGCCGCCAGGTGTTCATGGGGGGCGGGGCGGACATAGCAGAGGCGGCGCGGACGCCGCCCTTGAACCGGGCGGAGTTCGCCATCCCGCCCGGCGCCGTCGCATTCGGCATGCTGAGCAACGACGTGTCGGTCCGGGTGACGGAGGAATATCTCGCGTGCGTGGCGAAGGTGCTGAAGGCGTGCCCGGAGGCGGTCTTCGTGTGCATGGGATCGGGCGACGTCCGGCAGCAGATCGGCTGCATGACGCGCGCGGGGGTGCTGGACCGCTGCCGATGGCTCTCGTGGCAGCACATGAACGCGTTCGCGTCCCTTAAGATGCTGGATTTCTATTACAATGAAATCCCGATTGGCGGTTCCCAGGTGCTGATCGAATGCATGGCCTGCGGGGTTCCCGCCCTGGCCATGGTCTGCGGCACCAAGCATCACGAGACCGTGGGAGCGGACGTCGTGGGGCCGGAGTTCGCGATCATGGAAAAGAATCCGGACGCCTATGTCGCCCGCGCCGTCGAGTGGATCCGGGACCCGGTCCGGCGCGCCGCCGCCGGGAAGGCCCAGTTGGCGCGCGCGCGGCAGCTCTATTCCGCCGAGACGTTTATCCGGGATTTATGCCGCCTGGCGCTGGAGCTGGGAGGGCGAGAAAAGAAGGTTTTGGGTGTTGGGTTGTAGGTGATAGGCATGTCCTGAAAGCATGGCCGCAGGCCCGGCGGAGGCGGATGGTGGGTGCATGGCGGAGATCAGAAGTCAGTGGTCATTAGTCGGAAGCCATTCGTGTGGATTTAGCGTAAATTCGCGGGCAAGAATTTTGAATCTGGAATCTTGAACCTTGAATGCGTCCGCGCATCTGATAACGTTCCTTCCGAAGCAGACTGTGATGGCCGGGGCAGGTTCCCAGAATAGAGCATGCATGACACTAAACAGCAACTTCTTTGCCGAGAAACGAGACTGGTCCAAACTGAAAGACCAGATACTCGACCATTATCTTGCTCCATATCTCGCCAAGATCAAAACCACAGGCCGGCCTACCCGAATTGCCGATTGCTTTGCCGGCAAGGGCCGGTTTGACGATGGCCAGCCCGGATCCCCTCTCATCATAGCCCAGCATGTCGCCTCCATCCTCGCCCGGAACCCGGCACTGGACGTCAAGGCTGTTTTCATCGAACAGAAATACGCCACCGAACTCCGTACCAACCTTGCCACTGCCGCCAATTGTCGTGTCATTGAAGGCGAATACGAGCAGTGTGTTCGCCGGTTTCTGTCCGAACACGTAAACCGTGACCGCAACTACTTCTTCTACATGGACCCCTACGGCTTCAAGAGCCTCTCCTTTGACTATTTCGCGCGCTTGAAAGAGGTCGGATTCCGGTCTCTCGAGATGCTCATCAACCTGAATTCGACCGGCTTCCTTCGCGAAGGCTGTCGATTGCTGAATCTTACCTGTGCGGTCCCTGATTGGGCCGATGACCTCGACTTCGAGACGGACGGCAAGAACCATCCAGCTAGGATGAACGAAGTTGCCGGCGGCGACTACTGGCAGGCCATCCTTGCCGACTTCCAGGCCGGAACACTTGACTTCCACCAGGCCGAAGAAAAATTCATCGCTGGTTATACCGATCGACTGGTCATGCACTTCAAATACGTGGTTAACATTCCGATCAAAGAGCGGTCGCACCACATGCCGAAATATCGCCTCGTATTCGCGACCGACCATCACGAAGGACTCTTCCTCATGGCCGACGATATGCACGCCGCATGGCGCAAGCTTCTGGAACAGGAAAGGGGTGGGCAGCTCTATCTGTTCAGCGACGAGGATCTGGAAGCCCTGCGGGGTGCAACGATCCATGACAAGGTTTTTGCCGAGCTCCAGGTGCCGCTTCACCTCCGTGAGCTGCTGATTCGCCTTATTAAAAAACACGGTATCGCCCACACGACCGGGGAGTACAAGAAGGCAATCAAGGAAGGAGAGGGCGACATGTTCTCGGTAACGAGGGATCCGGCCAAGACGCCCACCGGCCGCCCATCCCTTTCCATGGACCACAACAAGGGCAGGATCATCGTCAGCGTCATTCCGCAGGAGCCAGTGTTGTTGCAGTCGTGAGCCGCGTTTCATATACTATGCCCATGAAAACCGCCACGCTCCAGACCTCCCGGGCGCCGACCGGCACCCGGGAATGGGCGGCAAGCAACGTCAAC
>JACQHI010000375.1 GCA_016199105.1 Lentisphaerota bacterium
GGCTAGGGCACTTGGGGGCAGGCACTAGAATAGCAATTAAGCCGATGTAGTGTTGCGAGCCGAATCGCGTTGCAATAAAGAAAGTCCCATTCGGAAATGGGACCTACGACGGATCGCTTGGTCGCAGCGCCCGGGGCGCCAGTCGATCGAGAAGATCCCGGACCCGCACGACATAGCCGCACCAACCGGCCACGCTGCGCAATGCGGCAATGTGCAATCTGGATTTTTCACGACGAAACGTGAAAAATCCAGGTCAGTTGGAATGCGTGATCTTCTTGAGCTCGTCCCGGAGCCTGGCGGCGTCCTCGTAACGTTCCTCGCGGATGGCCTGTTCGAGGCGCTTCTGGATATCCTCCTGGACGGACAGCTTCTTCACGGGCTCGGCGACGCCTTCCCCGCTGATGGCCCCCGCGCTGATTTCCACGCCCGCGGCGTCCATGACCTGCTCGGCGATGAGGATGGGCGCGTGGCAGCGCAACGACAACGCGATGGCGTCGCTCGGGCGGGCGTCAATGGCGGTCTCCATCCCGTCCTTCTCCAGCACGATCCGGGCGTAAAACGTGTTCTCGCGGAGTTCGCTGATCTCGATCCGCTTCATCCGGCACTCCACATTATCGAGCATGTTCTTGAAAAGATCGTGCGTCAGCGGACGCGGCGCCTCGACCTTTTCCAGCACGAACGCGATGGACTGCGCCTCCGGCGCGCCGATGAAGATCGGCAGGGTGCGCTTGTCGGCCTGGCTCCGGAGCAACACGACGTACCCCATGTCCGTCACGGCCACCTGGGTCTGACTGACGGGAATCATGAATTCCATCCCTGTGTCGTTTTCATGGCAATCAGCATAAGACGAACGGTTCCGTCTGTCATTCTTTTTCTGCCGCCGGAAACGGCGGCAGAAAAAGAAGGATCCGCTCCTTGAGCGTGTCCAGGCCCTCCTTCCGCAACGCGGAAATGAAGAGCGCCCCGGGATGGTCGGCCGCCAACGCCGCCAGGACCGGCCGGGCGGCCTCCGTATCCGTCTTGTTGAACAACAGCAGGGACGGAACGCCATCCGCCTTCATGTCCCGCAAGGTGGATCGGACGACGTGCAGGTGTTCCCGCAAATAGGGATGCCCCGCGTCCGCCACGAGCAACAGGATATCCGCCTCCCGGATCTCGTCCAAAGTGGACCGGAACGAGGCCACCAGGTTGTGCGGCAGGTTCCGGATGAACCCCACGGTGTCGGTCAGCATCGCCTGCCGGCCGGGGGCCAGGTAGAGCAGGCGGCTCTTCGTGTCCAGCGTGGCGAACAGCCGGTCATCCACATAGGCGTCCGCCGCCGTCAGGGCGTTCATGAGCGTGGATTTTCCCGCGTTCGTGTAGCCCACGAGGCAGATCACCGGCCACGGCCGGTGTGCGCGCGTGCGCTGGCGCCGTTTCTGGATCTGCTTCAGCCCGGTCTTCAAAATCCCGATCCGGTTCATGATCGGCGCCCGGCGCAGTTGGAACGGACTTTCGCCCGGCCCGCGCATGCCGATGCCGCCCTGGAAGCGCTGCTGCTTTTCGGACACCGGGATGCGCGAGGACAGATACTGCAACTGCGCGAGCTCCACCTGGATCTGCGCCTCCGAGGATCGCGCCCGGCGCGCGAAGATCTGGAGAATCAACTCCGTCCGGTCGATCACCTTGACGCCGACGGACAAATCCAAATTGTTCACCTGGGCGGGCGCCAGCTCGTTGTCGAAGATCAGAAGGTTGGCCCGGGCCTCGCGGCAGGCGAGCTGGATGTCCTCCAGCTTCCCCTGCCCGACGAAAAAGGCGGTGTCGGGCTTGTCACGCCGCTGCGTGATGCTGCCCAACACCGCGGCGCCCGCGGTGCCGGCCAACTGTTCCAGTTCGGCCAGGGAATCCCGCGCGTCCTCGCGGCTCTGACGCCCCTGCACAACCTGGACGAGAATCGCCCGCTCAGGGCCCGGACTTGTTTTTTGTTGTTTCATTCTTCAAGCAACGGCTTGTTTGGTTGCAACGGCCAGCTTGAGCCCCAGCGAATCCAACAATGTTTTAAGGCTGGAAAGCTGTGGGTTCCCTTTTCCCGAAAGGATCCGGTACATGTTCTCTCGGTTCAGAGATGTTTCCCGCGCAAGGCGAGTGAGTCCCCGTGCATTGGCAACGTCCCGGAGAGCCAGCAGGAACACATCCTGGGACCCGTCCTCCAGCGCGGCATTCAGATATGCCGCCGCTTCGGCCGGATCCGCCAAAGCCTTTTTCAGTCCATTTTCATAGCGCACAGAACGTTTTTTCATGACGACCTCCGTTGGTAGTCCAACCAGTATATCTTTGCCCTGCGGATGTCGCGAATTTGCGTTGACTTGTCGCCGCCGCTAAGCAGCAACACGACAGTGCTTCCCTTGCGCGCGAAGTAAACGCGATACCCGGGCCCGGACGGAATGCGCAATTCGAACACACCATCGCCAACCGATTTCGCGTCTCCGAAGTTGCCAAGCCGCACACGGTTCAAGCGAACCCGGATTGTCGCGCGCGCCCGGACATCGCGGAGCGCGTAAAGCCAATCACGAAAAGGGTTTTTCCCTTCCGCAGTTACGAACTCCAGCAACTCTTGTGACACAACCGTCATTCGGAAAAGCGTAGCTTACATGCTACGAACTTGGCAAGCCATTTTTTGCGGCTCCGAGGTGCGAAAAACAAGGCGACGATCTTCACGCTTCACGGCAAAGAGACCTGTCGGCTCGTTGAGCGGAAGAATGAGGAACATGCCGACTTTGAATGCCGTTCCTCCACCATCTCCACAATAGGCGCCGACCAGATAGGCCAGCGCGATGACACCGGATAGGACTTTGCTCTTCATTTATTCAGCGCCTCATCCTTTGTTTCCGGCTTCGCCGGTGGATGTGGCGGCGGCGGCGCGGCGCGATATCCTCCCGGATGTCTTTCCGGCGCAGTTGCCGGCGGGTCCGGATGTGCGGGCCATCAAGCCATTCGCGAAATTGCCGGTAGAGCTCATCGTTTTCGAAGCCGGGGCAGGTCCGCCCATCCCATTGCCGGCGCGGACACTCGTACTTCCAGCAATGGTCGCCGAGATTCAGCAGACACGTATAACAGCGACGTACCGGTTTGGGCCCGCCCTTCATGTGAACCCAGCCTATCCCAACCCGGCGTTGCCCGCAATAATGATCTTTCCGTGCGCCAGCAATCGGGCGCATCTGCGATTCGGTGTCGTTCAAAGGCGCTGGTTTTCTTTGGGGGCTCTTTTGTGAGCGACGCGAGTGCCGCAGCGGAACCGGGAAGCCTGGATGGAGAGGTCCAGCAACTCGGCGA
>JACQHI010000376.1 GCA_016199105.1 Lentisphaerota bacterium
GCCCGTCGCTCTGTCTGACGCATATCATGCCTCCTCCAATATGTTGCTAGGCCTCAATTTCGGTTATAACTCACGTATTGTCAACGACGAAATATTGGAAAAGCATTCCCGGATACAGTCTTGGGATGCTATGTTTGACGGCTAATATCATGTTGGCCATGAAAGAATGAAAAGAATTACAGCAGCAATTCTAATTGTACTGTCCGCTATCGTCATCCTGTCAGTCGGCTATGGTGCGTGCTTTCTTTATCGTTGGTCAACGTTTCCCGTTCCACCCGAGAAATACGGACAGTTGCATAACGGAATGACCCATGCCGAAGTTGTCGGCCTTATTGGAGAGCCGCAATCTAAAAGCAACATTTCAAGACCTGGGCGAGTTGCTGAATCGTGGCAATATGGAAGTATGGGAAAGATAGTAGTGGTTCAGTTTACTCAAGACGGTTCCGTCACGGATTTCTGGAGCGAGGATTGACAAAGCCGAGTGGCCAACCACCGCCAGGAAACTAGCTCGCAAAGCTCGCAGTTTCAGGCGTAACGTTCGGCCGCGGACGACAGCCCAGACAGCCACGGAAACGATCTTGCTTTTCGGGCCTCATGTAGTAGGATGTTGCCATGACTGATCGACAGTTAGTTCTGGATGCGGTGCACCGGCTCCCGCGCCAGGCCACTTTGGCGGAAATACGCGACCGAGTGGAGTTCCTCGCCGCGCTGCGGGAGGCGGAGAACAGCATCGACCGAGGCGATGTCGTCCCCCACAAGCAAGTCGAACGGGAATTCGCTTCATGGGTCAAGAGCTGGCATACAAGATCGACTGGGCCAGGCCGGGGCTGAGGGATCTGGACGACCTCCTGTCCTACATTGCCCGAGACAATCCCGCTGTGGCTGAGCGGTTCGGGCGTGCGATCCTCGACAGAATCGGCCACCTCTCCACTCACCCCATGCTTGGCGCCATTGTTCCCGAGCGGAACAACCCAGCCATCCGCCAAATCATCCACGCACCATTCCGTATCATCTATCGCATTCATGAGGGGAAGCGTCTCCTGCAGATTATGCGGATTTGGCACGGGGCCAGGGGCGAACCGGAGATATGAGGCCAACGATGAGCCGGCGGTAGTAATCCGGCAATTAGACAAGCCGCACGGCGTCCAGTATGTTCAGGCTTCATTTTTAGCATCCCGACCCGGGATGCTTCTGAGCAGTTGCGCATCGCCGATTATCCGCCGCGTCTGCCCCGCCGGAATCGTGAAGACCGGCCAGCGCAGGGCGGCGCCCTGCCCCAGGATGCGGGCCGCGGCGGACGACCGTTCCGCGAACACGCGGACTTCGGCGTCAAAAGCCGTTGGATTCGAGCACTGCAAAACGGCTTTATCGCCGCCCGCCTCCTCGACCCGCACCTCGACATGGTCGAACACACAGAGCAGGCCGGTGTCGGGCCGCACATAGATGCCCGGCAGTTCCACTGTCGTCAGCATCAGCGACACTTCGGGCCAGCAGGAGCCGAAAAGATTGCCGCCGACGTTGTCGCGTCCCTCCCAGTCGCTGAAGTTCACCCGCTCGCACATCCAGCCCGGCTTCATCACCGCCGGCTCGCCCACCGGCCGGTCGGCGCGAGAGAGGTACTGCGTCAGGTTATGCGCGGTTTCCCGGATCTGCTCCAGGTAAAGCGACCGACCGGTATAGCGGAACAACTTGAAGAGGGAATCGCCGGAGAGCGTGCAGATGCCGGGCGCGCTGTGCTTGTTCTGCACGTTCGCCCACACCGACCCCGCCGCATGAATCGCCAGACGCCCGAACCAGGAGGCCGGCGGGAAGACGTAATCGTAGGAGGCGCACCAGGTCAGGCACTGGGCGGCCATCGCCTCCGCGCGCGGCAGCCACCGCGCATTCCCGGTCACCTCGTAGAGAACGATAAAGGATTCGAGCATCGCGAACGCGGATTCGCTGTCCGCGCACTTGAGGATTTCGCCCGGCCCGCCGAGGGTCAGCCCGGCGCGGACATCCCGCGCGTCGAGCCGCGACGCCAGCGCGTCCGCGACTTCTCCATACTCCGCCTGCGCGAAATATTGCCCGGCCAGCGCCAGCGCGCCGGGCGCCATGGCCGCAGCCGTCGAACCGCCGACCACGACTTCCCCCGTCCGGCAGTCCAGGTATTGCCCGAGCTGGCCGAACTGCCGGAAAACGCGCACGAACAGGTCGGCCAGCCGCCGCGTGCCCGCCTCCCAATGCGCGGGCAGCCGCCAATGCGCATCCTGCGCCCGCAAGACGTGAAAGGTCTTGATGAGGAAATAGAGGACATCCGCCTGTTTGCGCGCCATGTGCCACGTTTCAAGGCCGGGCACGTCAAGGCAATCCCCGAACGCCACGCCGTCATGTTGTCCCGCGTGGAAGAGGCCGCTGGGATGTTGAGCCCGGGTGAACAACCATTCCAGGTTGCGCACCGCGCGCTGCCGCGACTCCGGCTGCCCCGCGAGCAGGAGCGCAAACGGCGTCATGCCGCCGCCGACCCAGCCGACCTGCCAGTCCTGATATCGGCACGTTGCCGCCGCGTCATGCGTGCCTATCCGGTAATAGCCCGTCTCGCACCAGTTGTCGCGCTGGTACTTCTCCTCGACAATGCGCCAGGCGACCGAGAACGGCAAACCATGGCGGAGGCTCACCGGGCCGGTAAGATCTTTTCGCACCACGGCAAACCGGTCGTAGAGAGCCTGCACCTCGCGGGCGGGAAAGACAAACAGCCGAAAGCGAAGCGTCACCTGCGTCCCCGCCGTCCAATCGGCGCCGCGATCCCACGACGGCGTCGCGGTGGTCGCCATCGTGTACAGGGTCTCGCGGCGCACGCCCGGTGCTTCGATGCGCAGCACCGCCTGGCAACGGTCGGGGCTCTCCTCCACCGACAGCCCGTGGTTGCCGAACGCGCTTCCCTGTTCCGTGAGCAGGATGACGGCCCTGCCGTCGTGGGGCGCATAAAAGCTGATGCACGGCGTAGTGACGTCCCCGGTCAGCAGTTGCAGACGCGAGGGCGTCCCGTCCTCGCAACTCAACCGCGGCACGTCCGTCACCAGGATCGGCGCATCGGGACCGATGTCCCGCGCC
>JACQHI010000365.1 GCA_016199105.1 Lentisphaerota bacterium
CTATGGGACCATCGAGATGTTCGGCTGGTGGACCGCCGCCGAGGTCTTGCGGCGCATGGGGCTGTGCGACTTCTGGAAAAGCGACGAGCGCTTCCTTCAAATCATGAAGAGCCGCGTCTATTACCAGTTCCCGGGCCGGCACGGCATCCTGGACCACGGCGACAGCGAACGCAAATTCAGCGCCTGGTATATGAACAGCCTGAGCATCATGCTGCTTCACGGCCGGCGCACGGGCGACCCCGCCTTCCAAGCCTCGTGGGACAAGCTAGCGGATGGCGCCCAAGGCGATACGCTGAATCCGGTCTTTACCGCTCCGCTGGGCGCCCTGGGGTACTGGCTCTGGTACGACCCCAAGGTGACAGACGTTCGCCTCGATGTGCGCAAGTGGCCGCTGGCCCCGAAAGCCGGGCAGTTCGGTCTGCACTTCGTCCGCGGCGGCTGGGGCGACGACGACCTTTATTTCGCCTTTTTCACCGCGGGCCGCTTTCACGGCTCATTCATCCATCAGCACAGCGACGCCGGCCATTTCGCGCTCGCCGCCCTGGGCGAGCTCTTCTGCGCCGGCCGCGGCTACGGCCACTCTCCGGCCCGTTATCACAACGTCCTGGCCATCAACGGACGCGAACCGCCGAACACTCCGGATGCCCGGAACGGACAGTCGTGGCCCGGCGGCAGCACCCTCGCCGCCGCCCATGGCAAACAGACCCACTATCTTGCCGCCGACCTCGCCTGGCAGTGGCACGCCTGCTGGTACCAGCGTCACGCGATGGTCGTGCGCATGCCCGGAACGGAGCCCTATGTCATTATCCTCGATCACTGCAACAACAACAACGACTGGAACTTTTACGACTGGCAGTTCCAGGTGCAGCCCGGCTGCCGGGCGGAACTCCAGCCCGCCGAGACCCGCGCGACCGTCCATGGAACGAAACACCGCCTCGAACTGGCCTGGGCCACCTACGGGGCCGGCGAATATCCAAAACCGCAGGAACTCGCGCTTCTGATGGACCAGCGTAAACACATCGATGCCAAGAATCCGCAGCTCTACGACTGCCTGACCGCCCGCCTGTCGGGCTACTGCGGCGTGTTGCTCACAGCCCTCATGCCGCGTTGCGACATCCAGCCCCCGGTCCGGCTCGAGCGGCTCCACGCTCCGCGCCAGGTCGGCCTCGTCGTGGACCACGGCGACTGCCGCGACACCATTGTCGCCAACCCTCTCGTGCGCCACATCAGCCTTGGGGGGATTGACGCCGAGGCCGGGCTGGTCGTCGTCCGCCGCGACCCGGCGGGCCGCCTCCTCGCCGCGAGCGCCGGCGACTGTTTCTCGATCGCCATTGACGGCCGCGCGCTTCTCCCGCCCCGGGGCCGGCAGGAGACGCTCTATGAATACCGGAAGAAATCGTGAGGGTTTTGGGTTCAAGGTTTTAGGTTCTGGGTTTTCGGTTCAGGACGGACGACTGAATCGCCACAGAAATTCGCATTATAGCGTAAGAGGGGATGATATTGTTGAGGCATAACGCTGCTGAGAAATGGCTGGAAAACATCGGACTTCCAGTATACCCTCTTTTCATGAATACAGTATTGGACATGAACAGACTGACGCGAACGGAGAAACTCAGGGCGATGGAGGAATTATGGGAGGATCTGACGCGGTCTGCAGACGAGTATCCGTCGCCGGAGTGGCACGGCACGGTGCTGCGGGAGCGGGAAGAGGCCCTCAAGACCGGCAAGGATGAGTTCGTGCCGTGGGAGGACGCGAAGAAGATTCTCCGGGAGAAGACGAAGTGAGAATCGTCATCCTCCGGTCCGCCATGGAGGATCTGGTCCGGGGGCGCAAGTTCTATGAGAACCAAGGCGAAGGTCTCGGCGACTACTTCGACGAAGCCCTGGCGGCAGACATAGATTCCCTTCACCTCTATGCCGGCATCCATGCCATGGCACACGGTTACCACCGCATGCTCTCCGCCAAGTTCCCGTACGCGGTATACTATGAGAACACCGCAGACCAAATTCGGGTACGAGCCGTTCTCGACTGCCGACGTGATCCGAAATGGATACGATCTCGGCTGCGGGATTGAGAGGCCAAGAACTCTGGCAGGGATACTGATGGTGGTGCTCTGGCGGCAGGAATGAAGGATTGCACCCGAACCACCAGCTGCTTCGCCGCCGTTCTGCCCAGTTGACATTCGGAGCAGGTATTGTACAATTGTCCCAACGAATGAGGAAAGGAACTATGGACATTGTTATTGATACAACGGATTGAGAATGCTCACCGCGGGATGGCGCTTTTCAGTGCCATTCCTCTGCGGTATGTCGGCATCGACTTGTCCAACGCCCTAGCCATCGCTCATCAGACGAACCTGTATGCGTACGACGCCTACTTTCTTGACTGTGCGTTGCGGCACTCCGCACCGCTGTTGACGTTAGATGGCCCCTTGCATGCTGCGGCTGCCCACCTGGGCGTTAACCTCATGGAGATCTGAAATGGACGTATATACATATTCGGAGGCAAGACAGAGACTGGCGAGCGTGCTCGACAAGGCGGAGTCGACAGGCAAAATCCTCATCCGTCGCCAAGATGGCAGGACATTTGCATTGTCGCCCGAGGTGACCGCGCGGTCTCCACTGGACATCCCCTCTATCAAGGCTGACATTTCCAGCGAAAAACTCGTTGCGCTCGTCAGAAAAGAGAGAGGCAGAACAAGAGGGTGGAAGTTACGTCGCTAAGCACGCCGTTTCCGATGCGACCACGGCGGTTTCGGCGAAACCGCCCTACCTGTGGACGTGAGTCCCGCCACGTGAGTCACGTTCCACGTGCCAACGTGGTTACGTGATTGGGACAACGTCCCTCACGGGAATCGTCGCCGCCTTTGGCGGCCTAATTCAAGGAGGCGAATAGATGAGCACCCGAAGCTGTAACGGCTTGATCGCGAGACCGTACCAACTCCTCTGCGCGGTCTGCTCGATCGGACAGGGCAGCGCTCGTCCGGAGAACGACAGGGTCCGGCGCCTGCTGGAGGCGGTCAGAGCAGACCCGGACGTTCCGGTGACGGTCAGGTGCAACGCAGGCACAGACAGCCTATTCGGTTTTCAGGACCCCGGCGCCGAGGCTGACATGCCTGAGGGCGCCGACTACAACCAGAAGCGGGATCTTGACATCCTGCACAGGCTGGATCTCCCCCCGGAGTCACCCTGCCCGCGAGGATCCTCTTTATGAGGGTTCTCGACAGGATCGCTACCGTCTCGGGAGTCTGCGGGTATGATACCGTTACCTCGGCTGCCTGGCGCGGCTGCCCAAAGGCGAGGAGCGGAGACTACGAAAAGGCGCACGCTCTGGGAATCGCCGCGATCGTTCCGCCGAGAGCCACGGAGGAGATGCGCCAGGAAAAGGTGAAATCCATTGCGGCTCTCCGCTCGGCCAAAGAGATCAACATGCGGCCGCACCTTCTGCTCTGCGCC
>JACQHI010000367.1 GCA_016199105.1 Lentisphaerota bacterium
CGTAGCCTTGGCGAAGACGGAAGCCGGGGCCGGTCGCGAGTCCACACCGGACACCGCCCTTCCCGATCAACCCATTGACCGCCCCCCTTTCGCGGCCTCCCCGGGCGATGCCGGGGAAAGCGCCGGCGAAGCGCCGCCCTCGGAGGCGTCCGCACTCAAGCCGGCCGAACTGCCGGTGTATCATGAAGGCGACGATATCGAGGTTTTCGTTTCCGAGGATCCCGGCTTCAACGGCGTGTACAAGATCCGGCAGGGCGGCTATGTGGTCATCCCCCAGGTCGGGCAATTCATGGTGGCGGGCAAAACCCAGGCGGAGGCGCAGAAGGCGCTGAAGGAACGCCTCGAGCTGAATCTCCTCAAAAAGGCCACGGTGGCCATCATGCTCTCGACGGCAGCCCGCCCCTCGGGCGGCGGCGTCGTGTATGTCATCGGCGAGGTGAGCAAGCCGGGGCCCCTCCAGATTCCGAAAAACGAGACCCTCACGATGCTCACCGCCGTTCTCCGGGCCGGCGCCCTGGGCGAGCATGCCGATCCCGCCCAGGTCCAGCTCGCCCGGCTGAAAGGCGGACGCCGCGACATTTCCCTCATGAATTTCGACGCCGTGCTCAAAGGCTACGAGGCGGGCACCGAGCTGGCGTTGCGGGACGGGGATATCGTCAATGTCATCGGCCGTGAAGGCATCGATCTGCAAAAAGAGCCGCCGCCCAGCCGGGGCACCGTCTATCTGAACGGCCGCGTCAGGGAACCCGGCCCCCACGACATCAAGGACTTGACCGTCTTCCGGACCCTCCTCCGGTACGGCGGCTTCGATCGCTTCGCGAATTTGAAGAAAGTGTATGTGTTGCGGATGGAGCGCGGCTCCCAGCTCAAGATCCCCGTGAACATCAAGGCCATTCGCGACAAGGGCGCCCTGGAACTGGATATCCCGGTCAAACCCGGCGATATCATCGTGGTGCCGGAAAAATTCTTCAGCTTTTAAACCTTGAATTCTAAGAAAGGCCCGGCATGATTCCGCTGTTCGAGAGTGTCGTCAGTTTCACCGATCTCAAGGCGTTCCTGGCCATCGCCATCAAGCATCGGCGCCTGATGGTGCTGTGCGTCTGTTTCGGGCTCGCGTCTGCTCTCACCTACATCACCTACGCCCGGCCTGTGTATTACTCCAAGGCCTTGATCGATGTGATCGCCTCGGAACCCCTCCCCGTGGACGCCCAAACGGTTTTTATCGACAGCACGCTGCCAAGCGTGATCGCGCAATTGAAGTCGCCCCACATCGCCGAACGCACGGCCCGCGCCCTGGGCCTCAAGGGCGGGCTCGACACGCTCGTCAAAAAAACGGTGTTGACCGTGAATTCGGAGAGGGATCTCACGCTGGAAATCTGGCCCTACTCCGCCGTCGTCGCCCGCCGGTGGCCGGCGGCGGTCGTGAACGAATTTCTCGATTACCGCGAGGAACGGCGTTTCGAACGGCGGGAGAAAAAAGTCAAGGATTTCACCGGGCAACTGGAAAAGATCCGGATAAAAATAGAGGAAACCGAAGAGGAAAAAAAGCGCTTCATCGAAGCCGAAGGCGTGGAGGCGACCCGCCGCCTCTTGAGCGAAATGACGCGGGTGCCGGGCCGCCTCGCCCTGGTGAACGAAAAACTCGCGTATCTCCAGCCGCTCAAGGACAAGCTCCGCGACCGCTCCTTGAGCACCATTGAACTGCTGTCTCTGCTCACCGCCGCGCGGAGACACGGGGAACAGCTTGAAGTTGGAAAAATTCTCCAGGCGGGCGACCGGGGCACCAATGCGTCCTCAACCATTATCGTGACGCCGGACGGCGCCGCCGAGGAAACCTGGCAGAGACTGGAAAAGGAACAGCGCCGTCTTAAACAGGACTTGAAAGAAGCGGAGACGGTGTATCTGCCCGGCCACCGGAAAATCGTCGAGTTGACCCAGGCCCTCGAAAAGGTCGACAAAGAGCTCGCGTTCGAGCTGGACACCGCCGCCGGCCGGTTCGCCCTGGAATTCACCGCCCTGGACAGCGAAAAAGACGACTTGAAGAAACAGCTCGTCCGGTTCGACGAGATCCGGGAAAAGGACGCCGAACTGGCGCGCAAATTCCAGCAGCTTCAAGCCGGCCGTTTGGGCTGGGAATCCATGTATAGCACGCTGGCCCGATCGCTCGAACAACTGGAGTTCGCGGATCACGAACGGGTGACGATCCAGTTCATGGGGCTCACGGATTACAAGCCGTATCCCATTTCCCCGTATCGAAAGAAGATTTTGCTTTTCGGCTTGCTGTTCGGCCTGGGCCTGGCCATCGGCGTGCCCTTTGTCCTGGAATATCTGGACGACACCATCGCCTTCGACGAACAGGTGGAACGGCAACTGGGCCTCCAGAATATCGGCATCATTCCGGAAATCGAAAAAAAACCGAGGGAAGAGACCGAGCTCGATATGTTGGCCGAAAAACACGGGCGCATGTTCAAGGAATATTTCAGGGTCATCCGGGTCAACCTGATGTCCAACGTCAAGTTCACCGGGCCCCGGCAGGTCTTCATGATCGCCAGCGCGTTGCCCAAGGAGGGCAAATCCATCGTCTCGTTGAACCTGGCGCTTTCCTTCGCCTCGTTGGGAGAGAAAACCCTCCTGATCGACGCCGATCTGCGCCGCGGCGCCCTGCACCGGATCTTCGAAACCAGCCCCCGCCCCGGCCTCGGCCAACTGCTGCGATCGGAATCCTCCTTCCGGGAGGCGATTCTTTCGACCTCGCAGGCGAATCTGTTCTTCCTGCCGTGCGGACGGCATGTCTCCTCGGCCAGCGAACTGCTGGAAACCGGCGCCTTCTCGAACCTGATGAAGGACTTGCGCGGCCAGTATCAACGCATCGTCCTGGACACCCCACCCATCCTGGGACTGGCCGAGACCTCCAGCATGGCCAGGCTGGCGGACGGCATTCTTCTGGTCATCTGGAGCGGCGGCACGCCCCTGAAAGCGATCCGGACGGCGAAGGCCATGCTGGACGCCAACGGCGCGAAATTTTTCGGCACCGTCCTGAACAAAATGAACATGTCCAGCGCCACCACGTATTACTATTACTATTATTATTCCTACAAGTATTACCAGGCCTATCAAACCCATGACGAAACACCCGCAACCGGCATCGAAAGCGAATAAGAGGGAGACAGGGGGGCGGGGTTCGGGCAAGCCAAGGCTTCCTTCTTCGCACAAGGTGCTACGCAGGACAAGACGCCGGACAAGTCGGGGTTCGGGAAAGAGGGTCCGCTAATCCAAAATCCAAAATCCAAAATCCAAAATCCTCAGATGTCATCTGCTTCCGACACTCCCGGCGTCTCGGCGATCATTCCTGCCTTCAACTATGCCCGCTACCTGCCCCTGGCTGTGGAATCCGTCTTGGCCCAGGATTATCCGGCCTTCGAACTCATCGTCGTGGATGACGGATCCACCGACAACACGCGCGCGGTTCTGCAACCGTACGAAGGCCGGATTCGCTATCGGTATCAAGCCAATGCCGGCTTGTCGGCCGCCCGGAACGCCGGCATCCGGGATGCGCGTTTCCCTTATGTCGCCTTCCTCGACGCCGACGACCTCTGGCGGCCGGGCCTCCTGAAAACGTTGATGGCCCGCTTCCTCGCCTCTCCCGCCGATACCGGCCTCGTCGCCTGTCACTCCCAGCGCATCGACAGCGAAGGCAGGCCGATGCCGAACAAACCGTTCATCCGCCTTCAGGGAGAGGTCCAGGAGCTTTTCGCGGAGGACCTTCTTCTTAAAACCCGCTTCGGTTCCTCGGGGCTGGTCGTCGCCCGGGCCGCTTTCGACGAGTGCGGGCTCTTCGATACCTCCCTGCGCAGCTCGGAAGATCGCGACATGTGGATTCGCATCGCGGCCCGACGGCGCATTTTCCTGCTGACCAGCCCCCTCGCCCTTGTCCGCCGGCATCCGACCAACATGAGCAAGGATCCCGATCGCATGAAGTCGTTTACCGGCCGTGTTTTACAACAGGCCTACCGGCGCGGCGTCGTGCCCCGCCGGCGCTGGTTTTTCTGGATGCGGGCGTTTGCCTACTGGCATCACGAAGCGGCCTGGACCTATTACGATGTTCGCCGCTATGGCAAAGCCCTGGGCGAACTCGCTCTCTCGCTGGGCTGGTGTCCCTTTTTTCGACAGGCGTGGCGGGTGGATGAACCTGCTTTATTCAGACTCAGGGCTCTGGCCCGTTTTCTTCGGGATAGCCTGACCCGTCCGAAAGCTCTTCCGGCATGACCTCCCTTATCTCCATCGCGCATGTCGTCATCTCGCTCGAGCCCGGCGGCCTTGAAAACGGGATTGTCAATGTGGCCAACCGGCTGGACCCCGCCCGCTTCCGTCTGGGCGTCTTTTGCCTGGTTCGTGAAGGCGCATTCCGGGGGCGCCTGCCGCCGCGCGTTGAGGTCGTCTGCCTCGACAAACCGCCGGGCCTGTCTCCAACAACGGTTGTCCGGCTGGCGCGGCGGCTGCGCCTGTGGAAACCGGATATCGTTCACACGCATAATCTCGGGCCCCTGCTCTATGGCGCTCTCGCCGCGGCCGCGCTGCCCCGGACATCGCTCCTCCACAGCGAACATCGGGAGTTGATGCCGGATGAACGGACACGCCCCAAATTGTTTCTCCGGCGCCGGCTGTATCGGCGCTGCCGCCGCATTCATACCGTGGCCGATTCGCTGCGGGATCGCCTGATTGACCTGGGCTTTCCCTCCTCCCGGCTCGTGGCGATACCCAACGGCGTGGATACCGACCGCTTCGTTCCCGGCGAGACGGCCCCGGCCCGCCGGCGCCTCGGCTTGCCGGAATCCGGACTCGTCATCGGCATCGCCGGCGCCCTTCGCCCGGAAAAGGGGCATCCGCTTCTGCTCGAGGCCTTTACCCGGCTCGCGCCGGAATTCCCGGATGCGCGCCTGTTGATTGTCGGCGGAGGGCCCGAGGAAGACCGGCTCCGCGCGCGGATCGCCGACTCGCCGGAAAAGGAGCGGATTCGTCTGACGGGCCATCGCGATGACATGCCCGACTGTTATCGGGCCATGAATCTGATGGTGTTGCCGTCCACGGCTGAGGGCCTGTCCAATGCCGTGCTGGAAGCCATGGCGTGCGGCATCCCCGTCCTGGCCTCGGACGTCTGCGGCAATGGCGATGCGATCGAAGAAGAGCGCAACGGATTCCTGTCGCGCGCGCGAACCGGGGACGAGCTGGCCCGGGACCTGCGGTCTGTTTTGAAACGGGAAGCCGCGTTCCCGTCGCTGGGCCAGGCGGCCCGGCAGACCATCCTGGCCCGTTACTCCCTGAACACGATGGCGGAAGGCTATGCAAGGCTGTACGGAGAGCTGATTGGGGGGGAAGGAAACGGCGAGGCGGCGAGACGGTGCGCCGGCGAAGGACAAGAGAGACAACGCTTGTGAATGCGATTCATAACGTTCGCGATTGGCCGCCGTTTCGCCGGCTCGCCCTTTCACCGGTTCCTCTCATCACTCTGATGATTGAGTCTTGAATATGGACTTCGCCACCGTCATTGGTTTTATTTTCCTCTACTTCATCCGGCCGCAGGAGTGGATCGGCTTTCTGGAGAGCAAGCCCGTCGTGTTCTACTGGATGCTCCTGGCCATTGCGGCCATGCTGGTCCATCACCGGGGTTTGCGCTTCCGCGACCTCTTGAAAACCCCTCACGACTGGATGATCATCCTTTTTTTTATCTGGGTCGTCTCCACCGCGGTCAACACAATGACCGCTTTCAGGGATCTGCGGAATCTGACCTTGTTTTACATCGTCATTGTCCAGGCCCTGTATAACCGGAAACGGCTGATCAAATTCCTGCACTGGTGGACCTTGCTCCTTTTTACGCTGACGTTCCTGGGCGTGGCCAGCGAATTCGGGTTCGATCCCACGCATGCCTATGACATCACCCATAGCTTGTCGATGAAAGGCCGGCTCTGTCTCGGCATGTCCCTGTACAACAATCCCAACTCCCTCGCGCATAGCGTCCTGCCCTGTATCATGATGTTCTATTTTCTCTATCTCTGGCGCCGCCCCCCTTTTGTGAAGGAAGTGCTGGGACTGTTGATGACATTTCCCTTCTGGTGCATCTATCTCACCCAATCCCGCGGCGGCTACATGGCCGCCAGCTTGACCGTCGGAATCTCCATGCTTTTCGGACGACACTGGATTCTCCAGGTTCTGATCTTCGGCCTCCTTTTGGGCATCGGCCCTCCCGTGATCAAGAGTTTCCGGGGTCTCCAACGCGCGGACGACAAGGGCTTGGAGACCGGTGTGCAGGGCCGTAAAATGGCGTTCCGGTTCGGTCTGCACACGCTCCGCGAAAAACCGTTCAAGGGCTTGGGCTATCGCCAATTCAGAAATTACAGTCCCTGGAAAATCGAAGTTCGGCATGTCGGGAAAAAAATCGTAAAAATCAGAATGTCGCGAATCGCCCCCCACTCGGCGTATGTCGCCATTGGCGCCGAACAGGGCCGGTTGGGCCTCTTCCTCTGGCTGGGCATCTTTTACTGCTCGCTGCGAACCCTTCTTCTGAGCAAATGCGCGGACGAAAACGACGAGCGCATTCGCCGCCTGCTGTTGAGCGCGACCCTCGCGTATCTGATTTCATCGTGGTTCACCGATTTCGAATATCAGGCCGCCTTCTTCATTCTGCACGGGGCCGTCGCCGCCTTTCATCGGATTGTGCGGATCGAACGGACCTCCGAACCCGCGTGGTTTCTAAATCCGCCCGCCGTCGTCCCGGGAGCTATGGCGGGCAGGCCCACGCCGCCTTCCGAGCCATCCCGGACCCCCGCGCCGCCGCCGGCGCCCGGTCCCGACACCTTAATGACAGGCTGGAAGCCTGTCTCACCCTGCGCGCCGGCGCCCGGGCCCGGCGCCCCGCGGCTCCTCAAAGTCTGGAATCGCATCGGCTGGCTGGATATTGTATTGATGCTGGCGTTCACCGGCCTGGTCATTCGACTCTGGCAGTATCTGTCGATTAACATGTAGGATGGATTCGCCCGGACGCGAATCCATGGTTGCGGCGCATCCGCCGCGGCAAACATTATTGCCGCAAAGAAGCGCAAAATGGAGCGAAAACGAAAAACCCGGTGTTTGTCCTGTGCGATAAAATTCGGGAAGCCGGGATGGATCTCAAAAAATATGCGTTTTCTCAACCATAACCTTGATCTCTTTGCGGCCATTCTCTTCTGTTTCCCTTGCGCCCCTTGCGCCTCTTTGCGGCTATTTTTCTTTAGCGATCGGAATGATTTTCAATAATGACTAACAGCCTACAGCCGGCTTTGTTCATATTCTGGATTTCCATCCTAGTGTTGTTCTACACCTACCTCGGTTATCCGTTGTTGCTGTGGACCCTTTCCCGTCTCGCCCGGCGCGCGGGTGCATTCCCAGTACGTCAGCCATTCCCTTGGCCC
>JACQHI010000379.1 GCA_016199105.1 Lentisphaerota bacterium
ATCATGCTCTCGCAGGTGCTGATCGAGGTGATCATCATCGAAGTCTCCCTGAACAAGAGCTCGGAAACCGGCGTGGACTGGCTGCAGCGTTCGATGATCGCCTATAACCGCAAGCAGGGCAACGAGCGGAGTCCGTTCCTCGGTTTTGCCGGCACGAGCCGGGAGGGAACCGCGGGCACGATCAACGACGGCTCGATGATCCGGACGATCGACAGCAATCCCTCGACCGCCGGATCGGGGCTGACGTATTACCTGACCCAGTACGATATGAACCTGAACATGGTGGTCAATCTGCTGGCCGCCTCAAGCACGGCCCGGATCATGGCCACGCCGGTGATCCTGACGACCGACAACAAGGAGGCCAAGATCATCGTGGGCGAAAAGCGGCCGATCGTGACGTCCACGAGCCTCACGACGGGCGGCAACCAGCAGTCCACCTATGAATACACGTCGATCGGCATCCAGCTCACGGTCACGCCGCATATCAATCGGCGCGAGTTTGTGATGATGGATATCGCGCAGAAAATCGACAACGTCGGCGGCGAGGAACTCATCGACGGCAACAAGGTGCCCATCATCACCACGCGGGAATTCGGCGCCAATGTCTCGGTGAGCAACCGGCAGACGATCATCATCGGGGGGCTGGTCAGCGCGGACAAAGGCGCCTCCGAAAGCCACATTCCCATTATCGGGAGCATCCCGATCGTGAACTTGCTTTTTCGCTCCGATTCGAAGAGCCAGCAGCGCCGCGAGTTGCTGGTCCTGATCACGCCCTATGTCATGACCACCCCGGAAGAGGTGCAGGCAGAGACCCTGCGGCGCCACGGAGCGCTGCCGGAGACCAAAGGGCTGGTGCAAAAGGGCTGGTCGGAAAGCGCGGTGGCGGAACCGACGAAGGCGCAGGAAAAAGCGCGGAAGAAGGAAGAAAAGCGGAAGGGAAAGGAACGTCAAAAGGCGGAAAAGGAAAACGCCGGCAAACCCGCCTCCGAGCCCGCGGCGGACGACGGGGAGCCTGCCGCGACGGCTGAGCCTGTCGCGACGGATCAGCCTGCCGCGACGGATGAGCCTGACGCGGATGAACCCGCGGCCGAACCGGTCGAGGCCCCGCTCGAACCGGTTTCCCTGAAAGTGCCGGCAACGCCTGAAAACCGGAAATGAGGTAAGCGCATGAGTGGAGTACCTGTGTTGATTCGTAAAGTGGCCGACCCGGACACCGGCGAAGTCAAGAATCTTGTCCATGGCATCATGCGGGAAGAATTTTCCGCCGAATCGAAGGCCTATTCGGCGTTCGACCTGGACAATCCCTGTTCCTATTACGGCGGCAGCAAGGATATGTTTCTGGTGGCGGAAAAGGATCGGCATATCGTCGGCACGGTTGCCATCAAGGAGGATGCGCCCGATTCCGCCCTGTTGCGTCGGATTTTCGTAAAAAAAGAATACCGGGGAAAAGGGTTGGGCGAACAATTGCTCTGCAAAGCGTTGGAGTTCTGTTTTGAGCACAATTACCGGAGCGTGGTGTTCCGGGGCACGGATCGCATGCAGGGCGCCTTGAAATTGTGTCTCAAGAACGGTTTTGTGGAGGAAGATCTCCTGGTCGCCGAGGACATCAAGATCTTCGTTCTGACCAAAAAACTGAGCCGGACGGCTCAGGTCGCTGCGCGGTAGGAGATGCGTCGTTGCAACCGGTAATTCGCAGCGCTTACACTTACTGCGTTGCGACGCGCGAGGCTGCTCCATGCGCCGGCCCCTGACTGGCATCACCGTGGGTTATATCCTGGGAACGGCGGCTGGAATCCTTCATCCGTTTTCCCTGGGCTGGTTGCTGGCACTGTCGGCTCTCTGGGGCCTGGCGGGCTGGGGGCTGTGGGTCTGGCGGGGCCGGCAGCCGGGCGAAGGCGGAGACGGGACGCCCGGCGGCGAGGGCTCTTCGGCCTGTCAGGCCGATGTGCGGGTGTGGGATTTTTGCGCGTATGCCGCCATTTTCTTCCTGGCCTGGTCGGCCGTTGGTTTTCGCCACTATGATCCTTTTCACGCCGGGATCCGATCGGCAATGGATCGGCCCCGGGAGCAGGTCGAACTCACCGGCATCGTCGGCGCCGATCCCGAGGTCCTGTGGGAAAAGGACGGACTCCCCAATGCCTGGGTCTTTCCCCTTGAAGTGGAGTCCCTGCGGCGGACGCCGCGGACGGAAGCCGCCCGTGAAACCGTCCGGGTCCGTTATCTCGGGCGGGGGCGGAATGCCGAACCGCGGTATGGGGAGCGCTGGTGTTTGTTCGGCGTGTTGACGGATGCCTCGCGCAGCCCCTCGGCTGACGAGGTTCCCCGGCCCCTGGTGTCGTGGATTCTTCGCCCCCTTGCATTCGAAGCCGAAGGCCGATCTGCCCGACGGCTGTCGGCGGGGCAGGGGAATCGTTTCTGTTCCTGGTGTTTCGACGCGCGCCGGGCGTGCGCGGAAACGTTGTCGCTCGGCATGGCCGACACCCCCCAGATTGCGGCGATTCTGAAAGCCATGCTGCTGGGGTACCGGCAGGAATTGTCGCCCGAGCTGCGGCGCATCTTCATCGCCTCCGGCACCTATCATATTTTCGCCATTTCCGGTCAGCATGTCGTCATCATCGGCGCGTTCATCATCGCGGCGCTGAGCGCCTGTCGTCTGCCCCAGCACCGCTGGATCGGGTTCCTGGCGCCGTTGCTGATCGGTTTCACGGTGGCGACGGGCATGCAAGCCAGCGCGGTCAGAGCCTGTCTGATGGCGATCGTCTATTTCGCGGGCCCGCTTTTCAAGCGGAAGCCGGACGCGCTCTCGTCGTTGATGTTCACCGCCCTGCTGATTCTCGTGTTTGAGCCGGCACAAGCGCTGGATCCGGGTTTCCTGCTCTCGTTTGTGGTCGTGCTGGGCTTGATCCTGTTATGTCCGCCTGTCTTCGAACGGGTCCGACGCTGGACGGCGCCCGATCCGTATCGGCTGCAACCGGAGCCGGCATCGGCCGCCCTGGGTCGGGATATGGCGAGGCATGCGGGTCTTCTGATCGGCGGCTCGCTGGTGGCCTGGCTGGTCGCCACGCCGATGACGGCGTTTTTTTTCGGACAGTTTTCCTGGGTGGCGATCCCGGCCAACTGGATCGCCATACCCGTGTCGTCGGTGATTCTTCTGGCGGGCTGTTTGTCGGTGGTGTTCGGCTCGTGGTGGCCGATGCTGGGGGAGATTTTCAATTTTGCCAATGTGGCGCTCGTGTCGTTTCTGGTCTGGGCCATGGAGGGGCTGGTCCGGGTGCCGACCGGCTATCGCCTGATCGTTCCGCCGCCGCTGTGGCTCATGCTGCTGAGTTATGCGACCGTGGCGGCGGTGTTCTGGAATCGGACGCGCCCCCGCGTGTGGATTTCCGCCCTGTGCGTTTTTCTCGCGGCAGTGGCGGTCGACCGGGTCGGGGTCGGCCGCCGGGCTACGGCGGACGTGCTGAACCTGGGCGGTTCGACCGCGGTCTTCGCGCGGTTTCCCGGCGCGGATCCCGTTCTGATCAACACGGGCCCCGGCCGGAAAAGGTTCCGGCTGGCGCAGATTCTTCGCCGGCAAAGCGTCAATCGTCTGTCGGCCCTGGTGTTGACGAGCGCGGACCCGGACTTGATCGGGGGGACGTCCGATCTGCTGACCCGTGTGCCGGTATCCGCGCTTTGGCTGCCTCCCGGAGAATCGAACGGCGTCACGCTCAGGGCCATCCGCCGGCAGGCGGCTCGACTGGAGATTCCCTGCCGTGAATTCGTGCCGGGCAGCAACCTGGTGGCGAGGGGATCGAATGGATCGGTGCGGTGGCAGGAAGGAGCTTTGGAGTTGAGATATGGAGAGGTTGCGCTTCGTCTTATGAGCCGGGCCGGTCCCACCAACGCCTATTGGGTCATCCCCCATGCGCCGGTCGTGGCGGCGTTCGGCGAGGTCCAGGCGGCGCCGGCAACGGTGGTCATGAGCGAGGAACATTTCTGCGGTCGGCTTGCCTGGACGCTCTGGCCCCTGGATGCGTGGCGGCGGCGCGGCGCGCGGTTTCTGACGACCCGCCCGGAGACGGCTGTGCGCCTGGATTTCCGAGAGCCTTCACGCCGCGGCGAGACGATGGAAATCGACCGGTAGCCCGGCCATTCGCAGTGTTTGCAATTTTCCGGAGTTCTGTTAGTATGCGCATTTGAACTCAAAGCAAGGGCGGAAACCTGATACCTGATACCGGATGCCGGAAACCGGAGAGACGTTATGTCGGCCAAAGCCATAGGACGCAAAGTCGCCTGGTTGGTGTTCCTGTCCCTGCTGGGCTGGAATCTCGTGGTGGGCGCGCGGATCGCCTCGAAATCGGACGCCGAAAAGGAGTCCCCCGATGTGGCGTTCGATAAGATGCGCCAGCTTTCGATCGTGCTTGTCCAGATCCGCGAAAATTATGTGGATGTGGAGAAGACCGGCTACAAGGACCTTCTCTACGGCGCCCTGCGCGGGATGCTGACGTCGCTGGATCCTCACAGCCAGTTCATGGATCCCGACATGTTCAAGGACATGAAGGAAGAGACCGCCGGCGAATTTGGGGGGTTGGGCATCGTCATCGGCATGCGGGACGGCATCTTGACGGTCATCGCGCCCATGGAAGACACGCCGGCCTTCCGCGCCGGCATCCTTCACGGGGATAAAATCATCGAGATCAACGGCGATTCCACGGAAAACTTGCCCCTGCATGAGGCGGTCCGCAAGATGAGGGGCGAACCGGGAACCCGCGTGAAACTCAAAATTCTCCGTCCCAAGCCGCAGGGGGTCAAGGAGTTGGATCTCGTGCGGGCGGTAATCAAGGTGGAAAGCGTGAAGGGCGCGAAAATCCTGGACGACCACATCGGGTATATCCGCCTGACCCAGTTCAGCGAACCGACGGCGGAAACCATGATGAAAGCCCTGGCCCGCTTGAAAGAGCAGGGAATGACGGCCTTGATTCTCGATTTGCGGAACAATCCCGGCGGCTTGCTGAATTCGTCGGTGGATGTGACCCATGCCTTTTTACCGGATAACGACATTGTGGTCTCCACGAAGAGCCGGCGGGAGGTGTTGAACAAATACCGGTCGAGGGGCCGGGGTCCGTATGCCGATCTGCCCATGGTGATTCTGGTCAATGGCGGCAGCGCCAGCGCCTCGGAAATCGTGGCCGGCGCCCTGCAGGACTACAAGCGGGCCATCCTGCTGGGCGAAAAGACCTTCGGCAAGGGTTCCGTGCAGAGCGTGCTTCCGTTCGAGGACGGCTCGGCCATCCGCCTGACGACGGCCAAGTATTATACGCCCAATGACCGATGTATTCATGAGATCGGCATACCGCCGGACATTTTCGTGCCGGTGTCGCCGGAGTTGTGGCAGAAAATCCAGTTGAAACGCGCCAAAGCGGAGCTCGGAGAACCGGACGAGGAAGAGCCGCCGCCGGACATGGATCTGAGCAACGTCGTGGATGTCCAGCTTGAACGCGCCGTGGATGTTCTCAAGGGCATCCGCCAGTTCAAGCCCCAGACGGCCGGCAAGTAGGCTGCAGTCAGGGAGAGCCAAAGGCGAAGATTTCTGGGAGAGACGAAGGCAAAGATTAAGGTAAAGACGAAGGTGGGTAAGCCGCCCCTGAGCTTTGCCATAATCTTTACCCTACATAACCCGCATCGTTGCGCACCATGAGGATTCTGGGCCTCGAAACCTCCTGCGATGAGACCGCCGCCGCGGTGGCGGATGAAAACCACAGCATTTTGTCCAGCGTGGTGTCCAGCCAGGTGGAACTTCACCGCCCCTGGCGCGGAGTGGTTCCCGAGCTCGCTTCGCGGCAGCATCTCGAAAATCTTCCCGGCGTGGTTGGGGAGGCCATGGCCCGTTCCGCCACGACGTGGGATCGGATCGATGCGGTGGCGGCGACCACGGCGCCCGGTCTGGCCAGTTCCCTGCTGGTGGGGGTGGCCTTTGCCAAGGCGCTGGCCCTCCGGCTGGACAAACCGTTTATTGCGATCAACCACTTGGAAGCCCATCTGTTTTCCGTTTTTCTGGCCCCGGAAGCGCCCGATTGGCGGGACGCATTTCCGCTGGTGGCCTTGATTGTGTCGGGCGGGCATACCTGCCTGGTCCGCGCCGAAGCGCTGGGCGTTTACCGGTTGCTGGGCCGGACCGTGGACGATGCCGCCGGCGAGGCCTTTGACAAGGGGGCCAATCTGCTGGGCCTTGAGTATCCCGGCGGGCCGGCCATTGACCGGTGCGCGCAGGACGGGAATCCGAAGTTCATGGCCTTTCCCCGGTCGCGGGTTCCCTCGGCCGCCTGCCCGCCGGGACTCGTTCCCGAACTGTGCTTCAGTTTCAGCGGCTTGAAAACCGCGTTGCTGTATGCGCTGAAGAAACACCCGCTTTCCGCCGATGTAGGCCGGGTCGCCGACCCGGCGCATGAGCCTAATCCAAAATCCAAAATCCAAAATCCAAAATATACTGATCTGGCCGCGAGCTATCAGGAGGCGATCGTGGATGTTCTGGCGGATAAGGTGGAAAAGGCGGTTCGCCGGGAAGGGGTGCGGACGTTCGTCGCCGCCGGCGGTGTCTCTCTCAACCGGCGGCTCCGGGAACGGCTTCAGCGGGTCGCGGCGTCCACGGGAACGCGGCTGCTTCTGGCGCCGCCGTCGTTTTGCATGGACAATGCCGCCATGGTGGTCGCGTTGGCCGCCGCCGGCCAGGGCCTCCGCGGGAAGGACGCCATGGCCCTCGATGTCTGCCCGAATGTCGATTGGGGGTAACTGTTCGGCGAACCCACCGCCAGCGGCCGGTGGTGGGTTCTGTTACTTCTTGTCTTACTCTTTTTCCGACTTGGGCGTTGGCTGTTGGCGTGAGCCACGTTGTGGCAACGCCACTCACGTG
>JACQHI010000377.1 GCA_016199105.1 Lentisphaerota bacterium
CATTGACAGCAAAATCATTTCTGCATCTTAAATATTCGCGCCCATTCGCGTTATGAGCGGGAAATATCCGGACTTTTTGCCCACAGATTGACACAGATGATGTTGCCGCAAAGAGGCGCAAGAAGCGCAAAAGGGATGCACCGCGCATTCCTTAGGGCTACCCAGACTCGTTCTGCGGAATGCCCGGCGCGCTTCACCCACCGCAAACGGCGATAAGATCACCTTAAACGATTAGCACCTTTGCGCGCCTTTGGTGACAAAACCCATTCCGTTTTCGCGTATTTAGCGCATTTCGTAGTAAAAATCGATCTTCTTGCTTTTAGCGTGGTGCCCGTTCGATGCGGGCCACGTAGGCGCCATCGGTTCCGGTTTCGCCGGGAACGATTTTTTCCTCCGCCTTGAGCGAAAAACCGGGATGCTCGCGAACCCACTCCGCGACCAGTTGCTCGTCCTCTTCCGGCTCCAAGCTGCACGTGCTGTAGACGAGCGTACCGCCCGGCTTGAGTAACGGCACGGCGCCGTTCAACATCGCCTTTTGCTGCCCGATGTTCTTTCGCATGTCGCGCTCGGAAAAACGCCAGCGCGCGTCCGGCCGGCGACGGATGACGCCGGTGTTCGTGCAGGGCACGTCGAGCAGAATCCGGTCAAACGGCGCCAACGACGGCGGGGCTTTCGTCATGTCGCCGTGAATGACTTCAACGCCGTCACACCCCAGCCGTTTCAGATTATCGCGCAGCCGGTCCAACCGGTCGGCGCTCGCGTCCATGGCCGTCAGTGTACCCCGCCCCGCCAGGCGCTCGGCAATCAGGAAGGTCTTGCCGCCCGGCGCGGCGCAGCCGTCCAGAATCCGCTCCCCCGCCCGGGGGTCCAACAACGCCACCGATCGCAGCACGGAGGGATCGATCACGAGAAATTCGCCCTCGGCGTATCCCGGCAGCCCCGACACGCTCACCCCGCGGGAGAGCGTCAGGCACTCTTCCGGCGCCGCCGGATGCGGGGACGCCTGGATGCCCGCCCCGGCCCATCGCCCGGCCAAGGCGGCCAGGGACGTCTTCAGACGATTGACGCGGATCACCACGCCGGGCCGCTCGTTGTTCCATTGGCAGATGCGCACCATCCGCGCCTGACCGAATTGCCGCAGCCACCGGCCAATCAGCTCCACCGGGTGCGACAGGCGGATGGGCAGCGGTTGTTCCTTCAGAAGGGTGCGGATCGTTTCCTTTTCGCGGACGGCCCCCCGAAGGACGGCGTTGATGAAATCCGCGTCTTTCCGGGAGAGGACCGCCTTGGCCGCTTCCACCGTTTCGTTGACGGCGGCATACGCCTCCACGTCGTCCATCAGGAGAATCTGGTATAGGCCGGTCCACAAAAAGGCCTTGTGGACGGGCGAGGGTTCACGCCGGACCGTACGGGTCAGCACCCAGTCGAGAAGCGCTTTCCAGCGAACCGCGCCCTGGACCATTTCGGTGATGAAGGCGCGATCCTGCCGAACCTTCTCCAGGCGGCGCGACGGAAATTCGCCGGTCTCCAGCCAGCCCGCCAGAATATCGGCCGCCACGCCCCGGGAATTCATGGCGAGCCCAGGGCCCAGGCCCGGATCGCTTCCGGCAGGCCGGAGACGGCAACGATCTCGCACGGCTCCTCGCCTTTTTCCGCGGGCAGCATGACGCGATCGCCGGGCTTATGCCCTTGTAAAATCTGGGCCACCTTTGTCTGACAGGAGAGGATACCCATCGCTTCCATACTGTCCCATTCGCCGAGAATATGGATTTGCGCTTCGTGGCCATCGGCATAGCGGAGCGTCACGCTCGTTCCCATCCCGGCGACATCCGCGGAACAGTTGGAAAAATCCGTCTGCCGGACCTGCGTGAGCATCACTTCGAGTTCCGCCTTGCGGCGCATGAGGATGCCCTGCATTTCCTTGGCCGTCTTGTACTCGAAGTTTTCGCGCAAGTCGCCGTAACTCCGGGCCACGCCGATGTCCTTGCTGTTGCGGGGAATATCCTCGTTGACGATTTTGGCCAGTTGTTGCCGGCGCTCCTCATGGCTCCGGAGCGACGTGAAGCGTCCGGCCGGAACGGGGGCGTCGGACTCCACCGCCACCACGACATCCTCGACATCGGGGAACAGCCGTATCAGGCGCGCCAGCACGGAACGCTGGTCGGCCGGCGGCCAGGCCGTGGATTGCTTGACGCGTCGCACCCATTCCCGGCGGGCCAGGCTATCCATACGTTCCAGGACGGCGGTCAGCCATTCGTTCTGTCCGAGACACTGGCGCAATTGATTCTTAGCCTTCAGCCGCTCTCCCGAGGAGTCCTTTTCCAGCTCCGACATGACATCGCCGGCCAGGGTGTCCGGCGAACAAATCCCCTCGTCGAACGCCAGATCGATGTTCTTCGCGGCCCACAGGATCACGGACGCGGTCTCGGCGCCTTGCGCGAACAAGCTCTTAAACTTGTCCAGGTAGCGCCGGCCCTTTCCCTGCCGGTCCAGCCATTCCGCGATTTCGCTCAGCACAGGATAGGGAAAGTCCACGGCAATTTCCAACAGCCGGTCCACGCGCGTGTCGCCGGTCGCCTTCAGCAGCAACGCCAGAAACGGCTTTAATTTCCTGGCCGGAAGCAACGGCAAAGCCATCAAGGCGGCTTCGGACAAAAGATACGGCCACACCGCCTCGTGGAACGGCCCGGCCTCAAGCAGGCCGAAATCGGACGCCACCAGCAGGGCGCGCCCCTTCAAGCCGGCCTGTTTCGGCGTACAGCCCCGCATCACGAACGACAGGCGCTCGGTCACGATGGCCGTTCGTTTTCCGTCCAGGCTCACCGCCGGCTCCCTCGTGCTTCGTAGCCCGGCGGCTGCCGGGCCACTTCGCAGAGTAGCAGCGGCGCCCAGTTCATCGAGGCTTCCCACGATTTGCTCCATGTCCCGCTCTTCCGCGAGCCGTCCGAACCACGCGTCGTCATAGGCGCGCGCCGTCGCGCGGAGCCGGATCGGTTCCGAGGTTCGCGCGGGCAACTCGACGAGCAGATCGTCCTTGAGCTGTTTGCGGGCGGCGTCCCAGAATTTTTTCCACTGGTCCGCGGAAAGCACATAGCGGCCGATGATTTCCTGGAGCCGTGGCACCTGCAGCGGCCCGAAACTGGCGATGGCGATCTTGACCACCGCCCCCGGTTGTTCCCAGGCCATCTTTTCCAACGCCGCCGGATCGCGGTGACGCAGGGTCAGCAGGTGGGTTTCGCCGGGAATTTCAAGGCATTCTCCCGCATAAGCCAACGCCATGCGATGCCCTTTCCGAGCGTCAAAATCGATCACAACCTGCCGGCCGAACGCGTCCAGCTCTTTCACGACGCCCACGCCCCACCCCTTGTCGTAACAAAGCACCCCCGGTTTCAGGCGGCGGAGAACCGCCAGCCGGCTCAGGCATTCGCCGGCCTTCAGCGGCTTGTCGAAACCCGCATTGGCCAAAGCCAGTTTGGCCGGCTCGTCCTTCTCGTAGAACGCCGTCAAGGTCTGCCGACACACCGCGGCGAAGGTTGCATCGCCATTCTTCCATCCCGCGCGCGCCCGCATAAGGGCCAGCAGCGGTTCCTCAATGCGGCGCGCAAGAAAAGCATCCTGCAGGAGTTCGGCGCAGGCCTCCGCCTTGTCCAGTCTGCCCTTGCGAGCGAAGCAGTCCACCACGGCGCTCAACTCGGTCAATGGCGCCCCGGCTTCGTTCAATGCCCCCAGAAACCACTCTTCGATCTGTTCATCGCTACGGGTTAAAATGTCGGTTAAGGTATCCATGAGTTATTCGACCAAAACTTTCACTACGATTTTGCGTACCGGCTTGGGCGTTCCAATGGCCACCGCGGGCATGTGGGCGTCCCAGGGAAAGAAGACGGCAAAAAGGCCGGGGCGGAGGGTGACGAAATCGCCCCGTCCCTTCAGCAAAATATAATCCTTCTCGGCATCATAGTCCTGCACCGGTTTCAACCTGCCGATATCCACCGCTCCGACCCGTTCCCGTCCTTCCAGCAACGCCTGAATGTCGATGTATTTCCGGTGCGCCTCCCACTTGCCCTCCGCCTTCGGCTTGGTGTCATACCGCGCCAGCGTGGCGAACAACCGGTCGCCGTCAATCGGGTGCTTGCCGTCAGGGAGGGCCTTCAGATCCGTATCCCGTAAAAATTCCAGACCGCGCCCCAGAAGCCCGCCCGCCCCTGTATAGGAATTCACATGCTTGAGATGATCCAGTATCATGGTGTTGTCCCCCTTCTGCCTTGATGTGCGAAAGTCGCTCACCTTACGGCATGCGGCCCGGTCTTGCAAGCGGGGATTCGCGATTTTGGATTTTAGATTGCCGATTTTGGATTGGAGGAAAGCAGATGGGCGGAACCATGTAGATCCCAGTTCCCATGAGGGGCGTTGGCGTGTATTTACGCAGGGAACCGAACCATGACGGCGCGGCAACAGATACTGTTAGCGTCAGCCGTCATTCAGACATTTATTCTTTTCGCGTTGCAAAACGGGCGGCTTTACTTTATTGGAAAGGGCATGCGGAGCAACGGGAAAAGCGATTTTGGACAACTCTGAACCGTGAACCGCGGAACCCTCAACAACCCGAGCCGGTGCCCATGTTCGACATCGACATCACGTTCACCATTCCGGAACCGATCATCGTTTTGGGCACCCTCATGCACGTGGCAGCCTTCCTCCTGGTTTGCACCCACTGCCTTCAACGCCGGCGCGAGGCGACCGCCACGCTCCTCTGGATGTTCGTGGCCTGGTCCTTTCCCCTGATCGGGCCGCTCATCTACCTGACGATGGGCGTGGATCGCGTGCCGCGCAAGGCGTGGCGGAAACATGTCGCCGACCGCAAGTTCCTGGCCGAGCGCCGCGCCCGCGAGGACGCCGAACTCCCCCTCGCCTACTGGCGCTCCGTGCACGAGACCGGAACCACACTGCCCCACTCGCCATTGGGCCTCGAACTCGACAAGGCCATGACGAATATCCTGCCGGACTATCCCCTGCTCGGCGGCAATCGCATCCGCGCGCTGGTAACGGGCGACGAGGCGTTTCCCCTCATGCTCGAAGCCATCCGCGCCGCCTGTCATCACGTCCATCTGCAAACGTTCATCATCCGGAACGATGCCGTGGGGCGGGATTTCATGGCCCTGCTCGCGGAAAAAGCCGCCGAGGGCGTGCGCATCCGTTTCCTCTACGATCGCTTCGGTTCCTCGCATGCCATCTGGACCGGCCTTTTCCGGCGCTACCGAACGCTGCCGAATTTTTCCCTTTCGGGCTGGACCCAGGCCAATATGTTCAAGCGCCAGTTCCAGCTCAACCTGCGCAACCACCGGAAAGTGCTGGTCGTGGACGGCGCCGAGGCTTTCATCGGCGGCATCAATCTCCAGATCCAACACACCAGCCGCGCCGGCTCGCCCCCCATCCAGGACTACCATTTCCATCTGCATGGCCCGATCGTCCAGGAACTGCAATACACCTTCCTGCGCGATTGGTATTTCATGACCGACGAGGATCCGGAAGAGCTTCTCCACAAAAACCACTTCCCGCATCTGGACAGAACCGGCGGCGCCCAGGTTCGCGTCGTCAACAGCGGCCCCACCGAGGACGAAAAGGAGGCCATCGCGGAAACTTTCTTCCTGCTGCTCACCGCCGCCCGAAAAAGCATCCTGGCCGTCACACCCTATTTCATCCCCACAACGGACCTTCTGCACGCCTTTCGTTCCGCCGCGCTGCGGGGCCTGGAGGTCCGGCTGGTGCTCCCGGAATTCAACAATCATTTTTACGCCGGTCTCGCCGGCCAGGCGCTCTACGAATCGCTCCTGGATGCCGGAGTGCGCATTTTCGAGCGGCCCCCGCCTTTCATGCACGCCAAGGCCTTGATCGTGGACGACACCGTGGCGTTCGTCGGCACGGCCAATCTCGATGCGCGAAGCCTGCGGTTGAACTATGAGTCCAATCTCGCGGTCTATGAGCCCGGCTTCATCGCGGACCTTCGCCGTGTGATCGTGGAGGAGGAACTGGCGAAAAGCCGGGAGCTCCGCCTCGACACATGGCGCGCCCGGCCCGGACACCGCAAGCTCCTGGAGAATTTCTTCAGCCTGATGGCGCCGGTCGTATAGGGGGCGGAGGGCGGGTTGTAGGTGTTGGGTGGTAGGTTTTGGGGGAAGAAACGTCGAACGCCGACGTGTCCGGCGTAGCCTTGGTGGAGACGGAACGTTGAACGCTCAACGTCGATTGGCAGATCCGATCCGGACTTCGATGTTCGACGTTCGGAGTTCAGCGTTGGACGTTCGTACGCACGTGGCTACCGCAGCTTCAGGCGGGGCGAATGGCGGTGATACTCCTGGAGACTGCACACTTCCATGCGCTTCATGTCGCGCAACGCCTCCAAGCCGTTCACGGAATAGACCAGCCCGTTCAGGGTCGTGGTGATGGGAATGCCGCGGATGACGGCCTCGGCCCGCATCTTGACCTCGTCCATGCGCGCCTTTTCGCCGCTCGACGGCGTGTTGACGATCCAACTCACCTGCTTGTCGGCGATCAGGTCCAGCACGTTCGGCCGGCCCGTCGAAATGCGGAACAGGGCCTGGCTCCGGATGCCGTTGTCGCGCAGCACGGTGCTGGTGCCCTCCGTGGCGTAGAGGACGAAGCCCATGTCCGTCAGGCGCCGGGCCAGCGGAACGAGCGCGGG
>JACQHI010000378.1 GCA_016199105.1 Lentisphaerota bacterium
CCTATTCCTACGAGGCGCCGCGCTCCTATGTGGACACCAACGTCACCGGCACCCTGAACATCCTGGAAGCCGCCCGGGCGGCGGGCGCCGCGCGGGTGCTGGTGGTCTCCACCAGCGAGGTGTACGGCACCGCCCTGACGCTGCCCATCGGCGAATCGCATCCGCTTCAGGCCCAGAGCCCGTATGCCGCCAGCAAGATCGCCGCCGAGAAGCTGGCGGAAAGCTACGCGCGCTCCTTCGGCCTGCCCGCGGTCGTGGTCCGGCCGTTCAACACCTATGGGCCGCGCCAGTCCCTGCGGGCGGTCATCCCCACCCTTCTCGCCCAATTGCTGGGCGGGCGCCGGACGCTGGCGCTCGGAGACGCGTCCACCACGCGGGACTTCAATTTCGTCGAGGACACGGTGACCGGCCTGATCAAGCTGGCCGCGTGCGAGGCGGCCATCGGGCGGGTCGTCAATATCGGCACCGGCACCGACGTCTCCATCCGCCAGGTCGCGGAGACGGCCGGCGCCCTGCTCGGGAAACCCGTGAAGCTCCGCGTCCAAAAGGAGCGCCTGCGTCCGCGGGACAGCGAGGTGCGGCGGCTGTGCGCCGACAATGCCCTGTTGAAAACCCTGACAGGCTGGGCGCCGCCCGCGCGGTTGCGGGAGGGCCTCGCGAAAACGGCAACCTGGATCCAGGAAAGGATCGATCGCTATGACCCGGACCGCTATTATACATAAAGCCATGTCGATTTTTGATTTTAGATTGCCGATTGCCGATTTTCCGCCAATCCAAAATCCAAAACCCAAAATCTAAAATTTAATGAGGTCGGTTTCCATGAAATCGAAGCGATTCAAGGCGGTGGTTTTCGATTTGGACGATACCTTGTATCCCGAGTACCAGTTCGTGTTCGGCGGCTACCTGGCCGTGGCGAACTATATCCGGAAACTTTACGGGATTGAGATTTACGAGGAGCTCGCGCGGCGCTATCGCTCCGGCGAGGACGGACCTGTCCGCCATAGCCCCTCAGGCGACGGCGGAAGCGATCCCTTTACACCGGTGCTCCGGCGCTATTTCCGGACCATCGAACCGCTGCTGATCCAGCGGCTCCGCGACATCCACCGGTGCCACGCCCCACGCCTTTCGTTGTTCTCCGATGCCCGCACGGCCATTGCCCTCCTCGGCGCGCAAGGGTATAAAATCGGACTGATGACGGACGGCTACAGTTGCATCCAGAAGAATAAGGTCGAAAAACTCGAGTTGAAAGCGCTGCTCGACTCCCTGGTGTTCGCGGACGATCTCGGCGGCGAGGATTTCTGGAAGCCCTCCCCCGATCCCTTCCACATCATGGCCCTGCAACTGGAGGTGGAAACGCGGGAGATGGTCTATGTGGGCGACGATCCCACGCTGGATTTCCTGGCCCCGCGTCAGCTCGACATGGGCGCCGTTCGCGTGCTCCGGCCCGACAGCCGGCACGAACACAGCCGGCCTCCCACCCCAGCCCACGAACCCGAGCTCACCATTCCTTCGTTAAGCCTGCTGCCGGAAGCCCTGCATCGCCTGGAAGAATCCCTCTCCCATCCTGACGTTCCATCCCAACCCCTGCTGACCTGGACCGACGGCCACAGAGGCTAGATTTAAGTGTTCGGTGTTCAGGGTTCGGAGTTCGGCGTTCAGCGCGAAGCGCATCGGGACTCCCTCAGCCCTTCCTCCTTCCCCTTCTTTTCCAATTTCAGGTTTCAGGTCTCCTCCCTCATCCCTTCTTCCTTCGAATTTCCATTTGCTTTGCCGTCGCGCTCCAGATAATGTGTTGGCATTGGTGACTGCTCGCGGCTGGAGAAAGATGACTGAATCCAATACCACGGCCTTATTCGAATTGTACCGGCGCGGCCGCGGGACGCCATCGCCCTGGGAACGCTGGAATCTGTTGTTCCCCTGGTCCTCCGCCGGCCGTCGCTGGATGCTGTGGGACATCTACGTCGGCTGGCTGGCCGCCTGGTCCGCGTTCAATTTCACTCCCTATGGGCCTCAGCCTCATGGACTCTCCGTCGGCATCGGTTTCGGCCTGTTGATGGGTTTGTCCTGCTGGCTGTGCGGAGTGCCGCAACCGGAATCCAACTTTTCCCGTTACGAAGCGATGGCGGTCGGTTTCATGGGCGTGCTGCTGGGGATGGCCCTGTGCATGTTCGCGGGCTTCGTGGTGGCCTATGAAAAAATAGGCCGGTGGATATGGTTCCTGTTCGGCGTCTTCTCCTATCTGGGCATCCTGACGCCGCGTCTGATCGTCAGCCGCTTGGACGCCACGGTCCGCCATCGCCTGTTGATCTACGGCGCGGGTTCTGCGGGGCGGGCGCTGGCGGAGGCCGTGGGCCGGTATCCCGGCGTCCAGATCGTCGGCTTCCTGGACGACGACCGGTCGCTCTGGAACCGGTGTTTCAAGGGAATCCCGTGCCTCGGCGGCATCGAACAGGCGGAACCGCTTTGCCGCTCGTTGTCCGTCGAATTCATCAGCGTGGCCGTGACCCGCGGAATTCCCGATGAGCGCGCCGCCCAACTGCTGCGCCTGCGTCACTGCGGCGTCGAGATCATGGATCTGCCGGATCTCTACGGACGTTTGATGGCCCGGGTTCCGATCGACCACATCCCCGCCTCCTGGCTGGTCTCCGGCGAACGGATTTCCATGCGCTCCATGCTCATGTTCGCCAAGCGCCTGTTCGACATCCTCCTGTCGTTGATCGGGCTCGCCCTGACGTTGCCGGTATGGCCCCTCATCGCGCTCGGGATCAAACTCGCCGGCCCGGGTCCGGTCTTTTTCCGCCAGTGGCGGCTCGGCTGGCGCCGGCGCCCCTTCCGGATCCTCAAATTCCGCACCATGATCTCCGACGCGGAAGAAGACGGAGCGCGCTGGGCCGACAAGGCCGATCCGCGGGCGACCCCCCTCGGGCGCTTTCTCCGGGTGACCCGCCTCGATGAATTGCCGCAACTGCTCAATGTGCTCAAAGGCGACATGACCCTCATCGGTCCCCGCCCGGAACGGCCCGAATTCATCGCGGACATCGAAAAACAGGTGCCTTTTTACGACCAGCGTTTTCTCGTGTTTCCCGGCCTGACAGGCTGGGCGCAGGTATGCTACCGTTATGGCGCCAGCATGGAGGATGCGAAACGGAAACTCGAATACGACCTGTTTTATATCCGCAACATCTCGTTTCGCCTCGATCTGCAAATCCTCATGCGCACGGTCGTTTTGCTGATGAAAGGAAGCCGTTAGAACCATGGAGCACGAACCTGGCACCCGGGGGATCTCGTCGTTGATCGTCCTCACCCTCGCGGCGATTCTCCTGTGCAGTTTGGGCGCCGCCGGCGCCCTCTATTATCTGATGATCCGCGCCAGCGAGGACGCCTATGCCATGAGCCTCTGGAAGACGGCCTCGAAAAACAGCCGGGCCGCGGAAGCCTTGTTTCAGTCGCTGGCGGCCGATATCGAAACACAAACGGCCCGACCGGCCCCGCCGCCCCGCGCGGAACGGGACGATACCCCGCCGAAGGCGGAGCCAAAGGCGGACGAGAACGCCGGCCGGATTTTCGAGGCGCTTTTCAGCCGCCATGGGAAATGGATTGTCGCCGTCGAACGGACGGCGCCGGATGGCCGGCGCGCGGAGCTGTGGCCGCCCCACCTTGCGACCTCCCTCGCGCCAGGCGCTCCGATGACACGTCCGGCTTCCATTCCGGACTCGCCACGTCGCCCCGGTCAAGTGGCCCCTTTGCCGCAGACGGGGGGCGGACACGGCCATGCCTTCCTGGCGGAAGCCCGGCGCGATCAATCCCTGAACCGCTGGTTGATCCCCATCGTGGTCCCCATTTCCAACCCGTCTGCGGCCAGGGAGTCACTGGTCCGGGGCGGCACGGCAGACACGACATCCCGTGACTCCCGCGAAGCGCTGGACGAGGCGCAAGACAAGTTCGATGGAGCCTGGATTGTGTATGTGTCCCTCTCTCCCTTGGAGGAAAGTCTTGCCGACGACAGGGCCGGCAGGGCCATCGCCGATTTCTGGGTGATCAGTTCCAATGCCGTTCTGGCCGGCCGCTGCCCGAAGGAAATCCGGAGCGCCCCGGAGAGCCGGCCCCTGATTACCCAGCCGGAGGGGGAATTCGGCGGGTTCGCGGTGGTCCGGGAAAACGACGTGCTGCACCTGACCGTTTCGGCCCGTATTTCCCTGCCCGGCGGCGCCGCCTGGTCGCTGGGTGTCAGTCTGCCGTATCCAACCGTGAGCATCGCGCCCCGCGCCCTGTTTAAAGGCCATGTCATCCTCCTGGCCTGGCTGATCCCGCTGCTCGGCATTCTCCTGATGTTCGCCTTCAAAACCCTTCTGACTTCCGCGGAAAACCGCACCCGGCAACGCATCCGGCATGAATTGGAAGCCGCCCGGGCCCAACTCTATGCCCTGATCGAACTGTGTCCTGAAGCCGTCTTCCTGATGGAAACGTCATCCGATTTCCCGCTGTTGTTCGTCTCCCAACGCATCGAGGCGCTCACCGGCTACGCGGCCGTGGAACTGATGGCCGAACCGAAATTCTGGACCCGCCTGACCCATCCGGATGACCGGACCCCGGCGGAAAACAACCGGCGCGCGGCGTCCGCGGAGAGGCGGACGGCGAGTTTTGTCTATCGCATCAAGAACCGGCGCGGCGAGTGGATGCCCGTTCGGGAAACCCTGACCCCCCTTGACGCCGACGACAACCGACCGGCGATAGTGCTGGGTTTGCTGACCCCGGCCATGACGGATGTCCCCCGCGCCACCGAAGCGATCCTGGCCAAAACCGCCGATCCTGACGCCTCCCCCAAGGCGCGCATTCTGTTGGTGGACGACGATCATCTGCTGGTCAGCCTGTGTTATGCGGGGTTGCGGGCCCACGGCTATGGCATCACGCCTGCTTATAACGGCCTGCAGGCGGTCGAACTGTTTTCGCTGGATCCGGCCCGTTTCGATCTCGTCATCCTGGATATGGTCATGCCCCGCATGAGCGGCCTGGAGGCGATCGGGCGCCTGCGCAAATTGCGGCCGCAGTTGCCCATCCTGGGCATCTCGGGCTACGGTCCGGGAGAAATCGGATGGGACACGAAAACCCAGAATATTAACGATTTTCTGGGCAAACCTTTCGAGGTCGAAGATTTATTGCAGCATGTCGAACAGTTGTTGAAGGAGTCCCTTAAACGATGATTTCGACGTTGGACAAGGATATCTTCATTTTGCTCGTGGCGGCTTTTCTCTGGATGGTGGTGGTGGCGTGTGCCGTCTCGAGCATCCTCTCCCGGTCGTTGGACCCGAAGACACGCCGGTTCTGGATCGTCATGGTCCTTTTCCTGCCCCCGCTCGGCTTGTTGGCCTATCTGCCTTTCGCGGTGGATTATTCCAAGGTGCTGCGGGACTGGATGAAACGCTTCACCCCCGCGGAAAAATCGTCTCGCCGATGAATCCAGGGGAGTGTTCAGGGTTCGTTGTTCGGTGTTCGGTGTTCGGTTACTATAACTTAGGATGAATACCCCTGTCCAACCGCCCGTCAAGCGCCGCAGAATCATGAAGCGCGCATCCGACTTGGCCTTCTCTTTCAGGTTTCACCCGCCTGCAGCGCTATGCGAAGCGCTTCGCGCAGCATTGCGGGCAGGGGTTTCAGCCCTCATCCCTTGTCTTTTTCTTGCTTTCGTTTCGGTCGGTCTGCCGGCGCGCGCCGACGATGCATCGCCGGCGCCGGGTTTTTCGGCCAACGAAAAGCTGGGCATCGAGAACACGGCGGGAGGCAATGTCCTGCCCTCCCGGCTCCAACCGCAAACGCCCCTCCTGGCCCGCCAGAACGTGGCATCGGACCCTTTTAACGAATACGTTCCCGGCTTCAGTTCGCGGGCCGGTCTGACGCTGCAACCGTTCGTCCGGCTGCCCTACCTGCATCTCCCGTATGTGTATCGCGCGCAGAGGCCTTTCCCCGAGGACCGCGCCAATTTCAAGCTGGGCGATTTTCTGTTCGTGGATCTGACCCTTAACGGCGACCTGACGTTCACCGACAATGTGAAATCAAGTTCGGACAACCGGGAAACGGACCTGGTGCTCCAGACCGTTCTGGGCGCCGACGTGGTGCTCCAACTCACGGAGACCCTCCAACTCGAGGCCGCCGGCAATCTGGCCTATTACCAGTCCCTGAGCGATTCCGACCTCTCCGGGTACGGGTTCCGGGATGAATATCGCTTCGACGATGCCGTGGACCTCGATGCCGGCCTGGATCTGCGCGGACACACGCTCTACATCACCCAGGCGGGCTGGAGCGAGCAGTTCGACGACTGGGATGTCTTCGTTCAGGACCGTTTTTCCATCAGCGATCGCGTCATGGATGACCCCTTCGTCAACGACTCGTTCGAGCGAACCCTGGAAATCGCCAACATCGTTCGGGGCGGCGTGGGCCGCCTGTTGCCCATCGAATCACGCCTGGGCCTGAACGGCAGCCATGCCAATTACTGGTACAACGAGGCGTTCGACGCTTATGAACGGTCGGAGGACAGCGGGGAACTCTCGCTGTCCGTGGACCGGAACTCCATGCGTTTCCAACCGTATGCCGAGGTCTCCCTCCGCGCCGTGGACTACAAAACCGGCGATCGCGACGCCACGATCGAGGAGGCGCGCCTCGGCGCCCGGGGCCCCGTGACCGACCAGATGAACATGGAAGGCAATATCGGCTACCTGCGGGCGATCAATGAAACGGAATCTTCCGGCGGCCTGCTTTGGCGGCTGTCCATCGACCACCTGATGAACACCTCCACCCGCCAGCAGATTCTCTTTCAAAGAAACGCGGCTCCTTCCCCCACCGCGGCACAGGGCACGGCCGCGGAATTCCTTTATACGCTGGGGCACACCCTCGGCCCGGACATGCTGCTCTGGCTGGGCTACAGCCGCACGCTGTTCGCGGATCCCAACGAGGACCAACGACGATGGAGCCTCCTGGCCCGCCTCGAACGGGATATTGCCAGGAACACAAGAGCCGGCCTGGACTACCAGTATGTGAACTGGGATTCCGAGACCAGCGCCCAGAGCTTCTCCGAGAACCGCTTTACTCTTTCCATCAAATGGGATATGTGATGTGGGCAGGGGTGTCAGGTGTTGGGTGTTCGGTGTTCGGTGAAGACGGTCACACGGAGTGTGACCCTCCCCAAGATAAGTTTCGGGAGGGTCGCAGTCCCTGCGACCGCTGTCGATTGGTGGGCGGTCGATGTTGGACATCCGGCGTTGGGCGTTGTTTGGGTTTACGGTCACACGGCCTGCCCGAGCGTCGGCTAGGGAGTGTGACCCTCCCGCGGACAGGAGAAGCGCATAAGAGTATGAGAAATATGCTTTTTCCAATCCATAAGGCCACGACGAATACGAGCGGACGCTCTGACAGGCTTAGTGTATGCGAAGCGCTTCGCGCA
>JACQHI010000381.1 GCA_016199105.1 Lentisphaerota bacterium
GTCATCGAGCACGGCACGGTCCGGACGGGGGGCGGGGACCTGCCGCTTCGGCTACGGAGCGTCCACGAGGCGGTTGCGCGGCTCATCGGACGGCACTCGCCAGGGGTGGTCGCCCTCGAGCGTGCGTTCTTCGGGCGGAACGCCGCCTCCGCCCTCCGGATCGGCGAGGCGCGCGGGGCGGTGATGGTCGCCTCCGCGCTCGCCGGCGTTCCGGTGCGCGAGTTCGCCCCCGCGCGGGTCAAGCGGGCGATCACGGGGAGCGGACGGGCGTCGAAGTCGCAGGTTGCCGGGATGGTCGTTCGGCTTCTCTCCCTGCGTGCGCGTCCCGCCGAGGACGCCGCCGACGCCCTGGCGATCGCCCTGTGCCATCTGCATCACGTCGGCCGCATCCTGGCCAGGGCGCCCGTTCCGCTATGAATTTTTCCGGGAAAAATTCATTATGATCGCTTTTCTGGAAGGACTGCTGCACGAAAAATCGCCGACCCGCGTGGTGGTGGAAACCCACGGGGTCGGCTATGAAGCGCTGATCCCCCTGAGCAGCTTCGACCGCCTGCCCGCGGAGAGGGAACTCTGCCGCCTCCTGATCCATGAACACATCCGCGAGGATCAGCATACGCTGTTCGGCTTCGTCACCGCGGCGGAACGCGAGATGTTCCAGCGGCTCATGGATGTGAACGGTATCGGCCCCAAGTTGGCGCTCAGCGCCCTGAGCAGCCTGTCGATCCGCGAACTCAAGGCCGCCATCGTCCAGGGCGATGTCCGGCGGTTGGGCACCATCGCCGGCATCGGCAAGAAAATGGCCGAACGGATCGTCGTGGAACTGCGCGACAAGATTTCCGCCGGCGACGCCGCCGAAGCCGTCGCGGCCCGCGCCCCCCTCTCCCCCGCCGACGTGAAAACGCGCGACGCCGTCATGGCCCTGATCGCGCTGGGCTACAAGCAGGCCGAAGCCCAGAAGGCGATCGCCGAGGCACGCCGCTCCGGCGGCGCCGACAGCAGCGTCGAGGACCTCGTGCGCCTGGCCCTGAAGCGATGACCCTCGCCGTTGCGGAGCGCAGGGCCCATGGAATAACGGCCTATGCGCTTGATATGGACGCCTGTGTTACTCATCCTTGTACTCGGCGACCAAAGCGTGTGCCATTCAGGCCGCCATCAGCCCAGGTTCTTAGCCGCGAAATCCCAATTAATCAGTTTGTCGAGAACGGCGGCAACATAGTCCGCGCGGCGGTTCTGATAGTCCAGGTAGTAGGCGTGTTCCCACACGTCGAGGGTCAGCAGAGGTTTCTTGCCCTGGATCAACGGTGAATCCGCATTGCCGGTCTTGACCACCTTGAGCGTGCCGCCATCCAGCACGAGCCACGCCCAGCCGCTTCCGAACTGGGTCGTTGCCGCGGTCGCCAACTCCTTCTTGCAGGCATCCACGGTGCCGAAAGCGGCCTCGATCTTCTGCTTCAACATGGCGGGGGGTTCGCCTCCACCCTTGGGCTTCAAACTACTCCAGTAAAACGTGTGGTTCCAGGCTTGCGCCGCATTATTGAAGAACGCGGTCTTGTCGGCTTTGCCGGCCGTCGCGGCGATGATTTGTTCCAGCGTCAGGTCCGCAAACTCCGTTCCTGCCGCCAGCTTGTTCAGGTTCTCAACATAGCCCTTGTGATGCTTGCCGTAGTGGAACCCGATCGTTTTGGCGGAAATCGCGGGGTCCAGCGCATTTTCCGCATAGGGCAGAGAAGGCAGAACGCGCACAGCCGCACTTTGAATCTTGTCATTACTCATTTGGGTTTCTCCTTTTTTCGGAATAGTGGTTCGCTTGTTTCCTGCTGATGCCATCGTTTCGTGTCTTGTGCTTCGTTGGGAGGCACCCTACGCGATGGAATGCCCCGGAGCTATGGGGTGTAACCCTACCGCGGAGGAGGATCTGAAATTCAGGTTCCGTGCCGGGGCGACCTTTGCGCCAAGGCCTCCATCAGCTTGTCGAACGGCTTGTTGAACTTTTCTACTCCTTCGACCTCCAGTTGCCGCGTCACAGTCTCGAGGCTGATGCCCAGCTCCGGCAGTCGCTCCAACACCCGGCGGGCCTCCGTGACATCGTGTTCGATCCGGGCTTTCGGGTCTCCGTGATCGCGGTAGGCATCGAGGGTTTCCGGAGGGACCGTGTTGACCGTGTCCGGTCCGATGAGGGCCTCGACGTATTTCACGTCGCTGTAGTCGGGGTTCTTGGTGCTGGTGCTGGCCCAGAGCAGACGCTGGCCACGAGCGCCCTGAGCCGCCAGCGTCTTGAACCGTTCCCCGCTGAAGATCTCCTTGTAGATTTGATAGGCCATTTTCGCGCTGGCGATGGCGACCTGCCCGCGCACGCGTTTCGCCAGGTCCGCCGCCTTGCCGCCTTGCGTGGCAGGTTTATCCAACAGCGGATCCACCAGCGCATCGATGCGGCTTACGAAGAAGCTCGCCACCGAGGCAACCCGCTTCACGGCCTTCCCCCGGGCCGCATACGCTTCGAGACCCGCGATGTAGGCTTCGGCCACCTGCCGGTATCGCGGCAACCCGAAGAGCAACGTCACATTGACGTTGATTCCCTCGCCGATGAGTTGCCGGATGGCGGGCAAGCCCTCGTCCGTGGAGGGGACCTTGATGAAGACGTTGGGCCGGTTCAGGGCGTCCCACAACCGGAGGGCTTCCTCTATCGTGCCGCGGGTGTCGTGCGCCAGATGGGGATTGACCTCCAGGCTGACATACCCGTCCTGACCGTCCGTTCGGTCGTACAGCGGACGGAACTCGTCGGCGGCGCTCTGCACGTCGCGCTGGCTGAGCGCTTCATAGATTTCCCTGGCGCCCTTCCCCTCAAGGGCCATGGCCTGGATGTCCGCGTGGTAATCGCGGCTCTCCACAATCGCCTTTTCAAAGATGGCCGGGTTGGACGTCATCCCCCGCAGCCCATCCTCCTCGATCAGACGCCGGAGCCCGCCGCCGGCGATCAGATCGCGCCGGATGTAATCCAGCCAGATGGACTGCCCGAGCGTTTCCAATTGTTTCAGAGGATTGTTCATCAGGCCACCTTGTTCGTGTTCTTCTTGTAGTGCTGCGGATAGAGCCTCTGTGCACAGTCCGGACAAAAACACATAAACCCAGAAGTTAATCGCCGAGGCGTTCCGCGCCGGCGACGCCGAAAGCAGCGTGGAGGACCTCGTGCGCCTGGCTTTAAAGCGTTAGGGATTACAGATTGTCCACGTTGAAGACATCGTCGGAGAGTTCGCCGGGAACGACATTCGAATAGGTCAACGTGGTCGTCCCTTGCGAACTGGTGCTCTTCATCACGGAGACGAATTTGCGGCCGCCGGCTTTGTTCGCGTATTCGAACGTAGCCGTCTTGATGGGTTTGCCGTCCGCGGACTTGTATTCCGCCTTCACGGCCACCAGGTCCGCCTTGCTGACGGTCAGCTTGACCTTGGCATACGCGGCGCCGGGTTTCGCCGTCAGCTCGAAGACGTGGTTGCCGCCCTCATCAGCCAGTCGTTTTGCCGTATAATACACGCCCCAGCCCTGGGGCCCCATGTCTCCATAGACGGCGGACCCAAAAGAGCCGATTTTCGTCTGCGGCGAAGCCCCTACCGGACGCTCGTTTTCTTTCCCCCACCACATCTTCCCTTCCTTGCGGAGAATCTTTTCACCCGCCAAATCGCGGGGCTGTGTAAAGACCGCCAGGAAATCGGGCCCGCGGGCCTTGAGGTCCAGAACGATTTTTTTGCCGACCTTCTCGACGGTCAGCGTATAGCTCACGCCGGCCGCGTCGGTGCGGGCAAGATCCGCCGCCTCCAGAATCCGCTCGTCGGCCAGGCCCGCGTCCGGCTTGCCCACCATAGCCTCGGCGACGGCGGGCTTGTCCGCCATAGCTCCTGGCGTGCCCGCCATAGCTCCCGGAGCGACGGCGGGAGCGACGGCGGATTGCGCCAGCCCCATCGCAACACCCGTCATGAACAACACCGCCAACACACCACACTTTTTCATACATCCCTCCATTGTTAATTTCGAAGTTCTGAAAACGCAACTAGAATACCCGGTCCCGGCCACCGTTCAAGGCCTTTTCATCCCCGATTTCCCTTGTCAGGGCGGGAACAGAAGATAAGCTATGCACTCAGTTTTACGGCTTGTGGCGCTCCGGAGCGCCGTGACGGGCGATGCGGACGCAGGGACTGCGTCCCTCCCCTTTTGGACCGGGAGGGGCACACCCCTCCTTGCGGGGCAAGTCCCGCGCAACACGGGATAAACTCTGTGCTGGCCCCGCGTTGCACGGGGTTAACCCCGCCGAAGAGGGGTGACCGCGGCGGATGCGGGCGGTCACTCGGGCAAGCAGGATTCAACGGTTGAGCGGGTCCGGTCCCTGATCGGACGATGATGATGACGCGGGAGCATCCAATATCCGTTGGACTTCGGACAGCAAGAGGGGGAGATTCTCTTGAGTAATCTGCCAGACCATCCGATCCGAGACCAACTCGTATCCATGCGCCAGCACATTGCGAAAGCCCACAATCCGGTCCGCCTTGGTGATGGAGGCCCACCACGTGGGGGATACGCGCTTCAGGCGATTCAACGCCTCCCCGATAATCTCAAAGTGTCGCTCGACGCCAGCCTGGACTAACGGGTCTGTCAAATACTCGGCTTCAGACAGCCCCTGGGTAAATTGCCGGATGAAGCGGCCCGAGGTCACAATATCCAGCAAAATCGCGCGCGGATCATGCGGCATACACCCTTCTCCGCTCCTGCTGGAGACTCTGGCGCACCAGGGGATTCTGCACGGCCTCTTCCATGATGACATCGACCGGGCGGCTGAACAGAGCTTCCAACCCTTCTTTGAGGGTAAAATAGCGATCGAAGAGCTGGTCAGCGCCATCGAAGGTAACAAGCACATCAACATCGCTTTCGAGGCGAAAGTCAGCGCGGGTGGCAGAGCCAACCACATCGAGTCGGTGGACCCGAAGTTGACGACACAGGGCGATAATCGCATCGTGGTAGGCGTCTAGAGAAAACATAACTACCCATGAATAACATTGTTGAATGAATCTGCCTCGGAATTTACAGGATTCCCAAAGTAACGTCAAGGTTGGATCCTCCCTGATTTCCCTTGTCAGGGCGGGAACGGAAGGCAATACTACGACACAGGTTTCAATGAACGCGATCATGGATTTTCGGGTTGATGCTTTTTTGCGCCACTCCCGCCTGCAGCGCTATGCGAAGCGCTTCGCGCAACATTGCGGGCAGGTGCGCTTTTTTGCGGCTATTTTCTTTCCAGCAACGATGAAACGTGAACCTCATAATCTGCGCCGTTGCCCATGTTGATCAAGTTTTCATGCGCCCATTGCCGGGGGCCGCTGGAAGTGAACACCACGGCGGTCGGAGCGCAGACGGCCTGTCCGCATTGCGGCAAGGCCATCACGATCCCCAAACAGGGCATCGGGCCGGGCGCCACCCTCGGCGGCTTCAAAGTCGAGCGGAAACTCGCCGCGGGCGGCATGGGCGAAATCTACATCGCCCGCCAGCTCTCGATGGACCGGATTGTGGCGCTGAAAATTCTGCCGCAACACCTCGGGATGCAGAAGGAGATGTCGGACCGGTTCCTGCACGAGCTGAAGCTGCTCGCCCGGCTGGAGCATCCGAACATCGTCACCGCCTTCGATGCCGGCGAGGACGCCGGCATCCTCTATTTCGCGAGGGCCTTGATCCAGGGCGAATCGCTGGAAGCCCGCATCAAACGCGAGGGTTTCCTGACGGAGCAGCCGGCGCTCGCGCTGACGCGTAAGCTGGCCTCGGCCCTGGCCTATGCGTGGAA
>JACQHI010000382.1 GCA_016199105.1 Lentisphaerota bacterium
ATCGAGGGGATCACCCACTCCATCTGCACGCTGGAATTCGAGGTGCACCGCCCCCTCTACGACTGGTTCCTCGAAACGTTGAACACCCCCTGCCGGCCCCAGCAGATCGAGTTCGCCCGCCTGAACCTCACCTACACCGTGATGAGCAAACGCAAGCTCCAACAGCTCGTGCAGGACAAGGAGGTCTCGGGCTGGGACGATCCCCGGATGCCCTCCCTGGCCGGGTTGCGGCGGCGCGGCTATACGCCGGAGGCCATCCGGGAGTTCTGCCGGCGCATCGGGGTCACCAAATTCAACAGCCTCACCGACGTGGCCTTGCTCGAACACTGCGTCCGCGACGATCTCAACCGGCGCGCCCGCCGCGTCATGGCGGTGCTGCGCCCCCTGAAGCTCGTGATCGACAATTTCCCGGCGGACCGGGTGGACTTGATGGAGGCGGTGAACAATCCCGAGGATCCCGCCATGGGCACGCGAAAGGCGCCTTTCTCGAAGGTCGTGTATATCGAACGGGACGATTTCATGGAAGACCCGCCCAAGCAGTTCCACCGCCTGGCGCCCGGACGGGAGGTCCGTCTGCGCTACGCCTACTGCGTCACCTGCACCGGCGTCGTCAAGGATCCGGCCACCGGCGAAATCGCGGAAGTCCACTGCGCGTACGATCCACTGACGACCGGCGGCAACACCCCGGACGGCCGCAAGATCAAGGCGACCATCCACTGGGTGTCGCAGGCCCACGCCTTCCCCGCCGAGGTCCGCCTGTACGACCGCCTGTTCACCGTTCCGGATCCGGCCGGGGCCGAGGAAAGCGGCGATTTCAAAAAATATCTCAACCCGAAATCCCTGGAGACCGTCACCGGCTGGTGCGAACCCTGCCTGAAGGACAATCCGGATTCCCACGTCCAGTTCGAGCGGCTCGGCTATTTCTTCGTGGACCCCGTGGATTCGAAACCCGGCGCGCCCGTCTTCAACCGGACCGCGACCCTCCGCGACACCTGGGCCCGAATCCAGGCGGCATCGCCGAAACCGTAAAATCAAAAAGGAGGCCCCATGCAAGCCCGAATCGAGAACAATAAACTGATCATCGAACTCGACCTTCAGAATCCGCCCGAGCCCAGCTCCACCGGAAAAACTCTCGTCGTGGCCAGCACCCATGGCAACCAGGTCACGGAACTGAAAATCGAGGGCCAGCCGGTCGTGATCGGCGTGAATGCCTACATCAAGAAAACCAAGGCATGAACGACCGCTGATGAACAAAAACCGGAAAGCACTGCTTGTCTATTTTCCAGGCATCCTAATCGTTATTCTTCTTGTCGTTGCAGTGTCTTCTCTTATTAAAGCCCGCAAGCAATCCGCACGCAGCGCCATTATCAACAACCTTCGGCAAATCGAATGGGGGAAGGATCAAGGCGAAACCATCATCAATGTGGTCACCAATCATGGGGACCTGAATGGCGATGGGATATCTGACTTCATGGTCCTCGAAGATAATCAAAAGCACAAATTATTTGGTTATATCTTCGTCACCGGGGTTTGGATTCAAGTACATCACCCCGGATATGTTAAGGGCATTCCTGCTGGCAAAGAAGGCGACTGCATGTTTCCCCAACGAGACCCAGCGGGCATACCCATTGCAAGAGACAATCTTCTCGACCGTATCGGCCAAACAACCCACATCTTCACAAACGGGACTTGGACGGAGTATCGGGCTGCAGACTTGGCAAAATGAGAATTCACAGATGATAACCGGTGGCGGCAGGAGAAAAAATGAATTCAGATGAGAGGTGGAAACGTAATGAGGCAGTCCTCGGCAAGCTCAATCTGAAGGATACGCTGACTCAGTACCAGAGCGGTGAACGCATCACAGGACGCGGCAATGTTTTTATAAATCTGATTTGTCTCCTCGTTCACCTCAAGAGGAAAGAAGGACGCTCTTGGATACTGGAGCAGATCGGGACGCCTGACTGGAGTGAGGATATGGGTTCCGCAACGCACCTTCATTACCGCCTCAAGTTCTCAAAATGCCACTGTAAGCAGGAGCATTGGGCCATGATTTTACTGAAGGAAGATCGGCTGGATGGATTTGCAACATATGATGATCCCAATCCAGTCCCCGGAACTGACCCCCATGAGGGCCAGCCCCACACTGCATGATAAAGCATCTTTCCAGAATGACGGCGGGGTTGGTGATCCTGGCGAACTGGTGCCTGGTGCCCGCCTTTCGACATCATCGCCAGGCATTGCTTGACACGCTGGCGCATTTCGCACCTGTCCCGGCGTCGATACGTCCAGCATCCCAGTAGGCTCTCACGCTATCCAATCCATCACTGCTGATCGCCTTGGCAGTCCTTGTCACGATTCTCATCGGCACTGTTGAGTTCAATATCCGGAGCGAAAGGACACGGTTCGTCCTTCAGATAGCAGTCCTTCTCGCCTCATTCACTTTTGCTGTTTTCGTCTTCAATTGTCTGTTCTGGCTCGGCGATCCAATCAATAACCCGTGATGGCGAGCCCTGCCCCACACGACACGCAGAGCAGGCTACCCCAACCGCTCCTTTGCCTCTCTGGCGCCCATGCCCCGAATTGCCAGATAGGCGTTACGGGTTTTGTGCCGCAGATTCAACGCACCGTCCTTTTTCTCCATATTCTGCACGGTAACGCTGCTCACCCCGAACAACTGGCCGAAAGCCTTCTGGGACAGCTTCAACTTCCGGCGCACAGCCCGTACGCCCTTGCCGGTAATCCGGGCCTTCTTGCCCTCGACCTCCGGAGCCGGTATGGCCGCTGTGGTCTTGGCCACCGTCTTGTTTAGGGCGTTGAGGTTCTTCTGGATAACGGCCGTCTGCTTCTTCAGACCAGCCACCGTCTTCTTTAACACCGTCCGGTCCCGTTTCAGGCCGATCACGGCAATGCGGATTTCCTTGCGGGCGATACGGCGGATTTCATCCTTGAGCGCACTCATCACTTTCGACATGGCTGCCTCCTAATTAAGTGGGTTGATGCATGTTTTCGTGGACTCCCCGAAAAATGATTTGGCATTTTTTTATGGAGGGCGGGCGGCCACGACCGCCGAAATCACGGCGACGGAGGCCCGTCGCCCTCCATGGAATCGAGGAAAATGTGCCGAATTATTTTCCGCTGAGATCAGGGAGCCTTCAAATTGCTCAGCCCCTCCTAACCTCGACATGCGTTTCGTCCAGCCCGTTTCCGGCCTCAAGTTGGACGACCAGAAAGTCCGTTTCGAGACGGTGGCACCGGACGCCTTCGACCCGGACTCCGTTGACTTCGACTTCGAGTCCGTCTCCAAAAGGAAGCATCAGCGGCAGGCGGCACGTCAGATTCCGGATGGACAGGCGCACCGCGGCTTCGGAAATCCGTTCCTGCCGCACCGTGACCCGGCTGCGCCGGTCCAGAAAATCGCACCATGCGTCGCCATTATGGATCGGGATATCCTCCCGGCGCAGGAAATCGAAACAGGCGTCCATGAACGGCTTGCTGTAGGTGGAATAACTGATCGGATGCGAGAGGATCGACACCGCCGTATGGGTGCGGTCCAGAGCGGAACGAACCTGGGTAACGAATTCAGCCAGGAGCGCCCCGGGATTGTTCGCGATCCGCTCTTTCAGGGTCGCATCGTCATACGTGATCAGCGGTTGTTGCCAGCAGTCGTGTTGAACGCCCTGGTCGTCGAAAAACCGGAGCGGTCTTCCCGAGCCGCACAAATACCGGTTCATGAGCGAGACCGGAATGCTCATATACACAAAAAGAAGGCGATACCCGTTTTCAAGGAAGAGCCGGACCCAATCCATGTATCCCTGCCAGGGGGCGCAATGGCACTGGATCGTCGTGCTGCAGGCGCCAAACCGCTTCCGGAACGCTTCCGTTTCCCGTCGCACCGCATCCGGAAAAGCGAAAGCCCATTCCTCTTTGCACGTCCAGGGATCGACATGCGGAGCGAAGGTGTGGCCCTTCGCTCGTAAGGCGGCCACATCCGGCTCTTTCAGTTGGGTTTCGTTCATGAGATAGAACGTTCCGCGACCGCCCCGGGCCAGCACGGCGTCGGAAAGCTCCCGGACCTGCTCGGGCGTGGAACCGTCCTCGTCGCTCTGGAAAATGGCGGCTGAACGATGGGCCCACTTTTCGTAATACCAGAACCGCGCGAGCGGGGTCGCGCAGACGTCCGTCAGAACCCGGGCGAGAAGCTGTCCGTGAAAGTCCGCTTGCGGCAGATGGTTGACGCGTCCATCCAGATGCCCGGCAAAGAGATCGCCCGCATGCAGCCACGACCACAGGCCGGTGGTGATGTGGGAGGCCAGCTCCGGGTTGCCGAAGCGGATGCGGGCCACCGCCTTGGGCAGGTCATAGAAGAAAACGGCAGCCTTCCCTTTCCCCACATCCCGGCAGCCGACGGCCGGATGCCCCGTGCCTGACCAGTCGGCATTCACCGCTTCCGCCGGAATGGAGAGCGTGGCATCGGCTTTGGCCGGGCTGTACAGCTCAACGGGTATGTGGGTCTGGATGGGAAGTCCCGCCCCCGGATACCCCTCCCGAATCCGGATCCAGCCGGGATGAATGACGCGATTGGCGCCCGTCCAGCCCAGGCGTTCCGCCAACCTGCGCGACGGCTGCAGGCAAACCAGCCGGGCGCCGGCCGACACGGCGGCACAGAGCCTCTCGATTTCGGACTCCCGGAGGAAACAGCGTGTCAGCACGACCACATCATCCGGCCGCGCGTCCGGAAACGGCTCCGCGTCGATGTCAACCGTTTCGAAACTCATCAGGCCTTCGGCCTTCAGAATCTCATGGGTGAAACGTCCATACCGATTCTCGGGTTGCCCCGACCGGACTATGAGTGTGTGCCGCATCAGATAGACCGGCAGGCCTCCTCGAGCCGCAGGAGCGCGTCCAGGAATTGACTGCGCAACATAAAACGCCACCAATCGGCCGCCTCGGGCGCCGCATCCCTCAGCGCGGCGGCGTCGGGCCTGGCGGTCAGGAGCCGAAGCTCGATATCGGCCAATTCCCGCGCCTGCTCGAGATAGTGACGATCCCCCGTGGCCGCGTGCAGGTCCAGCAGGCCGCTCACCAGCCTGCCGGTCGCCGAAAACCCCCACTGCCCGATCGCGTTGACCGGGCTCCGGCGTTTCCGCGCCTCATCAAGGGCCAATGTCGCGAAGCGACGTGCCTCGGAAATCAGTTCCGAATCCCGGGTCAAGGCCGCCCCTTCCAAGACGACCGACGCGGAACCGAACGCCTGCCGCATATAATCCGCTATCCTGTAGTCGCTCGAACCGGGATAGACCCCCACCTTCACCACTTTGGGATCCCGCTTGATCGCCTCGTCCTTTTCCGCCTCACTGCGAAATCCATATTGAGGATCGCCCGTGTAAGGACTTCCATCGAGCGAAACCCAGTCGAGCCACAATCGGCTCTTGGCATCATAGGCATAGCGACACAGTCCCTTGAGACTGCGCCGTCCCAGCCCATTCAATTGGGCGGCCAGGTCCTTCGCCTCCGGGTGTCCGTCCAGCATCCGGGCCGCCTGCAGAAACATGACCGCCGTCTGCGTATCCATGGCATTGGCGTAAGGCGCCGGGGATTGCCGGGGATCGTCGGTTCGGATCGCGCCAATGAAATGCGGCAGGAGCCCCGACTCCGGATGCTGGAGCGCGGTCCATTTCGCGGCCATCGAGCGCGCCCAGGCCAGGCATTGCGTGTCGCCCGTGCGGGTGTAATCCATGAGCCAATACTGGATGAGCATGGCTCCCGAATAGACGAAGCCGCGATGCTGGGGATTGAACGGGGTGACGTGCTGTTTCTGCCGGTCGTCAAAACCATAGTCGCAAAACCGGTTGTAATCCATCGTCGCGGGCCGCGTCACCAGCCCGTAATAAGCCGCCCGGCTGAACCGAGCCATGGCCTCCGGCGCCAGCGCCCAGAGCCGGTCCAAAGGCAGATTGGAAAGGGGCTTGAACTCCGGCTTCTCGTCCGGCGCCCGTAACCCCGCCGTTTTCCGGCCCACCACGTCGAAATGCGACTGGCTGCCCACGAGGAGAAGACCCGACGCCGCTTCGAAACCGTCGTGTGCGAACGCCGCGGCCATGGCATCCGCCAAACGCGCATACCGCGGATCGCCGGCCAGCCGCGACAGGCGATCCAACATCCCCCAAGCGGCGAAATCGGCGCAAGTGGGCGCCCGTTCGATCTTGACTTCAGGAATATCGTAGAGCTGGAAATGATCCTTGTCCCACATGCCGACGGACGTCCAGGCCCGCATGGGCGTGCGGGAAATGGTGACGAAAAGGGGTCCATTCGACTGCCCGCCCAGCCGGGCTGTCTGGTTGGAAAGGATATGCCGATCCACCGTGTCCCGCACGAAGCCGAGATAGGGGCGCCCTCCCGCGTCGGGACTCCGGAGGCCGGCGCAGCCGCCGCCGATCACGGAGAGACAGCCAAGTGCCACCGTCGCCGCCCAGGCCGCGGCACGTCCGCCATGGCGGGACGGCGCAGCCCCAGCCTCGGCGCGCATATCCGTTTTTTGTTCCATAGCTTCTCCTTTCAATGCCCAGAGTGGAATCATGCGGGCTTACAAGTGTTTTACGGCAAAAGCTCGACCGGAATGAGATTTTAAGTAACGCTCAAATGCCAGAGCGCGTTCTCTGTCCGTGAATGCCACGCATGTTTGGATGCGCCAAGGCCTAAACTTAGCGGTATGCGGACAGCTACCAGAATTGTGGTCACGCAGACGAAAACCAAGGTTTTCAGTGAAGCCGGTGTAATATTTTCCTGCTTGCGCAAGGCTCGCTAATATATAGACGTAATAAAAACCAGTTTTATCTGTGGGGCCAGATTGCATCGTCGGATCATCTCTGCCGTAGCTGGCGTGCCTGGGCATAGTTCGGAGCGTGTTGTGGCCTTCAGCCCGGCTTCGCCCGATAGCTACGCCGAGGCACCCCGGCATAGCTCGCCTTCGGCGAGCGACGCCGGGTGGAGCGGAGGAGATTCGAACTCCCGACCCCCACGTTGCGAACGTGGTGCTCTACCAACTGAGCTACCGCCCCTCGAAAACAACCGGACTCATCGCCCAGGTCAGGTGGTTGGCTGTGAAAGCCCGCCCTGCTTGGCCAGAAGCTTCATCTTCTTCTTCGCTTTCTTCTCCTCGATGGAAAGCTTCGGCTTGTTCGTGCGACCCGTATTTCCCTTATCCATGTTCTTCGACATGCGCATGCCCTCCTTGTTGAAGCGCCGTTTCGAGGCCGACCCGAAAACTCGAAACGCATCCTACACCGCCACGCCGGGAAGATCAAGCGGGGAGATCATCGTCCCCGCGATTTTCACTGGGGCCATGCGCCGCCATCGAGAAACTGTAAACACCCTGGAACGGCTGTTTTTAGATTGCATTTCCTCCACTGCCATACTATAGGTTGGATTCGTTTTATGCAGAGGCGCGCTTTTGCGAAGCGGTCAACGGTAAAGCCTGGCGGAGCACATAAAGAATTCGCGAAACCATACGGGGATGTGACATGCCTTTCAATGGACAGCTTTTTCTGGACAATCTGCAAGCCGTATTCACCCTCGTCTTTCGGAATCCCGACCCCATCGAATTATGGATCATGCTGGGACTGTCGTTCCTGGCCTGCGTCTTCCTCCTGATTAAAATCGGCAGTGCCTTCGAATTCCAGCGCATGGGCAATATTCTCCCCCGCTTGACGGCCGCAATCGGCTTCGTCCTGCCGTTTGTCGCAATGGCGCTGGTCCTGATGTTTTTCCCCGCGACCGGCGGCTGGGTCCTGGGGGGAGCGGCCGCCGCCGTCATGCTGGTGGTGGTGCTCCCTCTGACCTGCTGGTGGTTGAAAGGCACTTATCTCTCCGCCCTGATGGCCTGGGCCATCAGCCTGGCCGCCGCGGTCGCCATCGTGCTGGCCGTTCATGCCGTCTTCAGCGCCGTGACCGCCGGCCGGCGCGACGCGCAGAAATCCTTCGACCACAAACGGGATCTCAACGAGTTCATGAACAAACAGAGGTAGCATGCTGCAATTCAACCCCATCACGCGGGTCCTGGAAGAGGAAGTCTATCGCTATCAATTGCAGGACGTCGAGGAGCCGGTTCTGTACCGCGAAATCTTCTCCTACAATGAAGTCCCGAAGGTCGTTTTCAATCACCGCATCGTTCCGATGAATGCCCCGGAACGGCTTTTTATCAGCGACACGACCTTCCGCGACGGCCAGCAGGCCATGCCCCCGTTCTCGCCGGAACAGATCGCGGCCATCTTCAAGCTGTTGCACCGGCTGGGAGGGCCAAAGGGCGTCATCCGGCAAAGCGAATTCTTCGTGTATAGCGATCGCGACCGCAAGGCCGTCCAACTCTGCCAGGAGCAGGGCTTCGCTCATCCGGAGGTCACGAGCTGGATTCGGGCCTCGCGGAAAGACTTTCAGCTCATCCGGAAATTGGGCATCCGGGAAACCGGCATTCTGACGTCCGCCTCGGACTACCACATTTTTCTCAAGCTCAAGATGAAGCGCAGCCAGGCCATGGAGAACTATCTCGCCGTCGTCAAGATGGCCCTGGAAGAAGGCATCCTGCCCCGCTGCCACCTGGAGGACATCACGCGCGCCGACTTTTACGGGTTCGTCGTGCCGTTCGTCCAGAAGCTGATGGAGCTGGGCCAGGAAGCCAGGGTGTCCATCAAGATCCGGGCGTGCGACACCCTGGGCTTGGGCGTCACCTATCCCGGCGTGGCCCTGCCCCGCAGCGTCAAAGGCATCATCCACGGCCTGCGAACCTACGCCGGCGTCCCCGCCGAACAACTCGAATGGCACGGGCACGACGATTTCTACCGCGGCGTGGTGAGCGCCACCACCGCCTGGCTCTATGGCTGCTCCACCGCCAACGGCACGTGCCTGGGCATCGGGGAACGCACGGGCAACACCCCCATCGAGGCGCTGGCCATGGAATACGCCTCCCTGCGCGGCACGACCGACGGCATGGATCTCTCGGTCATCACGGAAATCGCCGATTATTTCCGCACGGAAATCGGCTTGCGTATCTCCGACAAACAACCGTTCGTGGGCGCGGACTTCAACATGACCCGGGCCGGTATCCACGCCGACGGCCTGTCGAAGGACGAGGAGATTTACAACATCTTCGACACCAAGGCCATTCTCAACCGGTCGCCGGGCGTGGCCATCAACGACAAGTCCGGGCTGGCCGGCATCTCGCACTGGATCAATCTGCGCTTCGCCTTGAGCGGCGACGCGCGCATCGCGAAAGACCATCCCGGCGTGATCGCCATCAAGGACAAAATCGAGGCCCAATACGTGGAGGGGCGCGTGACCTCGATTTCCGACGATGAAATGACCGCCCTGGTCGAGGCATTCATGCCGCCGCCCATCGGCAAGCATTCCGCCTGAAAGGAGCGGCTCATGCCTCCCACACCCTGCCGCCCGAAATGGAAAGGCACGATGACCGACCGCGAGCGGTTCAACGCCCAGATGCACTACCGGCCGTTCGACCGGAGCTTCAACATGGAGTTCGGCTACTGGGAGGAGAACTTCAAGCTCTGGCCCCTGTTCACCGACAACGGCATCACGAACAACGCGGAGGCCGATCGCTTTTTCGCCTTCGACGATATCCGCCTGGTCTGGTTTCCGTCGTGGTTGAACCCCGGTTTCACGGAGGAAACGATTTCCGAAACCCCCACCACCCGCATCCTGAGGAACCGCGACGGTCTCCTGGCCGAGATTCCCAAGGACGGCCACGACACCATCCCCCATTATCTCAAAGCCTCTGTCGTCACTCCCGACGACTGGAAACGCTGCAAGGACGAGCATCTCCGGAGAGACGATCCCGCCCGCCTTCCCGACATCCCCTCCCTGAAAAAATCCCATCCCGACAACCGCGCCTATCCCCTCGGCGTCTGGTGCGGCTCCATGATCGGCAAAATCCGCGACATGCTCACCTTCGAGGGCCTGGCCTACGCGACCTACGATTATCCCGACATGGTCGAGGACATGGTGGAAACCTCCTGCGTGCTTGTGGAGGATTTCCTCGACCGCGTCCTGCCTCATATCCAGTTCGATTACGCCTCCGGCTGGGAGGACATCTGCTTTAAAAACGGGCCGATCGTGTCCGTGGACTTCTTCAAGTCCGTGGTCATGCCCCGCTACCGGCGGATCCACCGCAAGCTTCGCAAGGCCGGCATCGATCTGTGGTATATCGACTGCGACGGCGACGTGCGGCCGATCCTGCCTTTTTTCCTCGAGGGCGGCGTCAACTGCCTCTTCCCCTTCGAGGTCAACGGCTGCGCGCATCCCGCCGAACTCCTCGAGGCCTACGGCCGCGACCTCCGCATTATGGGCGGGGTGGACAAGCTCGCGCTGGGCCGCGGGCCGGCGGCCATCCGGGCCTATTTGAAAACGCTGGCGCCGCTGGTGGAACGCGGCGGCTACATTCCGTTCTGCGATCACCGCTGCCCGCCCAACGTGAAGCCGGAGGATTACCTCTACTACCTGGATTTGAAGGAACAGATGTTCGGCTTGCGGTAGGCCCGGATCTCCATGGGGGTCGGTGTTCGGTTGGGGTTCGGGCGTCAGGGGGACAAATCGGGGCTAGGCAAATCCGGCGGCTTATGGCATAGTTTCCTCAGTCGATTAGGAGGTTTTGATGACCATGGACCGAAGTTCTTTCAGCGGAAAAATCACGGGCATCCTGCTCCGGCGCAATGCCATCTCCCAGGAAGTCCTTCAGAAGGCGCTGGACGATTCGCAGAACAACGGCAAGCGGCTCGAGGAATTCCTGGTCGAGAACAAACTGGTCTCCGAAACCGACATGACGCTGGCCATCTCGGAATACCTGGGCTGGCCCCCGATCAGCCTGGCCCGTTTTACGCCGAACCCCCTGCTGATCGAACTCGTTCCCCGCGATGTCCTGAAAAAAAGCCTGACCCTGCCCATCGCCAAAACCGGCAAGATGCTGACCATGGCGCTCGGCGACCCGTTCAACATGGCCATCCTCGATGAACTCCAGACGCTCACCGGCCACGAGATCGTGCCGCTCGTCGCGTTCGAAAAGGAGGTCAAGGACCTGCTCCAACGCTTCGCGGAGGCGCCCTCCCACGATCTCGAGGACATCCTGAAGGACGTGACCGACAGCGACGAGATCGAGGTCGGCCATCAGAAGGAAGAGGAAGTCAGCCTGGACCAGATGCTGGAAAGCGCCGAAGGCGCCCCCGTGATCCGGCTGGTGAACTCCATGCTCGTGGAAGCCATGCGCCGGCGCGCCAGCGATATTCACATCGAGCCCATGGAAAGATCCCTGCGGCTCCGCTACCGCATCGACGGCGACCTCTACGAGTTCCCGAATCCGCCCAAGAACCTGCAATCGGCCATCATTTCGCGCATCAAGATCATGTCGGACATGAACATCGCCGAGCGGCGCATCCCGCAGGACGGCCGTTTCAAGATCAAGGCGCTCGGCAAGGAAGTGGACGTCCGCGTCAACCTTCTGCCCCTGATCCACGGCGAAAAAATCGTCATGCGTATTCTGGACAAGAGCAATCTCGCCCCCAGCCTGAACGCCCTGGGCCTGGATCCCAAGGCCTATGACTCCCTCATCTACGCCATTGCCCAGCCGAACGGCGTCATCCTGGTGACCGGCCCG
>JACQHI010000388.1 GCA_016199105.1 Lentisphaerota bacterium
CTCCACGCACATCCTGGAGGAGGTCGATGCCGTGTGCTCGCGCGCCATCATCATCAACAAGGGCGTCATTGTGGCCAACGCCACGCCGGCCGAACTCCGCGCCCGGAGCCGGAGCTGCGGCGCCGTGGAACTGACGTTCGCGCGCCCCGCGGCCGATGCGGCCGCCGGCCTGAAGGCCCTGCACGCCGCCTCGAATGTGGAATGGGACGGCAACCGCGCTGTCATTTTCCCAAGGGACTCCGCCGCCCTGCCCGCCGAAGTGCTGGCTCTGATCAAGCAGAAGCAGGCCTGGCCGGTCACCGGCATGAAAGTGCTCGAAGGCCGGCTTGATGAAGTTTTTCAGCAGTTGACCCTCGGCCAGGCCAGCGCCGCCTGACGCTCAGGGGCAAGGGGTCGGTGTTCGTGTTCGGTGTTCAGTGTTCAGTGTTCGGGGTTCAGGGTTCGGGGTTGGGGGGTTTTGGGTTCGGCGGTTGACAGAAAAGGCGGCCGGGAAAACGAAAATTTAGGGTTGGAAGTTGTAACTGTTCAGATGGATTCCGCAAAGCGGAATCCAGGAGGAGCGTCTGTATGGATTTCATCCGAAACACAAAAGCCATTCTCAAGCGTGAACTGCAGTCGTATTTCGAATCGCCCGTCGCCTATGTCTTCCTCGTCGTCGTCCTTATCCTGATCGGATTCCTGACGTTCTTCGTCAGCCGCTACTACGAAAACGGCCAGGCCGATCTCCGCACGTTTTTCTTCTGGTTCCCGTGGGTGTTCCTGTTTTTCGTTCCGGCCGCCGCCATGCGGCTTTGGTCCGAGGAACGCCGGTCCGGAACCATCGAAACCCTGTTGACGCTTCCCATCAGCATGCCGCAGGCGATCCTGGGCAAATTCTTGGCCGCCTGGCTTTTCCTGGGCATCGCCATCGCCCTGACCTTTCCCATTGTCATCACCACCGCCTACCTCGGCGCCCCCGACAGGGGCGTGATCCTCGGCGGGTATCTGGGCTGCGGGTTGCTTGCCGGCACCTATCTCGCGGTCGGCATGCTGACCTCGGCCATGACGCGCAATCAAGTCATCAGTTTCGTCATTTCGTTGATTCTCTGCCTTTTCCTGCTTCTCGCCGGCTGGCCGCCCGTGACCGACATCCTTTCCCAATGGGCGCCGGAATGGCTGGTGTCCGGCGTGGCGGCCATCAGCTTCATGCCCCACTATGAAGCCATTCAGAAGGGCGTGCTGGATATCCGCGATGGGGCCTACTTCCTCAGCGTGATGATCTTCATGTTGTTTGCCACCCACCTCGTGCTGGAAAATCGAAAAGCCGCTTAAAGGAGACCCATGAGCAAGTCGAAACGATGGATGATTCTCACCGGAAGCGTATCCGGACTGCTGGCGCTTCTGGCGGTTCTGTTCGCGGTCAATTTCATGCTCGTTCCGGTGCGGGCCCGCCTGGATATGACGGACGGCAAGCTCTATACGCTGTCCGACGGCTCCCGCGCCATCATGGCCAAGCTCGCCTATCCCGTGACGCTGAAGCTGTTCTTCAACGGCAGTTCCCCCGACATGCCGGCGCCCCTCAAGACCTTCGCCCGGCAGGTGGAGGACCTGGTCCGGGAATACGCCTCCGCTTCGAACGGCAAAATCATCGTCGAAAAATACGATCCGGCTCCGGACTCGGACGCGGAAGAATGGGCCCAACGGTACGGGCTGTCCCGCCAGGAACTGGGCTTGGGCGGGCCGAGCATCGTCCTCGGACTCGTCGCCGAATGCGGAAGCGTTCAGGCCTGCATTCCCTTTTTCGATCCCCGCGCCGACGATCTTCTCGAATACAACATTTCCCGGCTCATTTATCGCGTCGCCAATCCGAAGAAGCCGGTCGTGGGCGTGCTCAGCAGCCTGCCGGTCACGGGCATGAAATCCATTCCCATGATGATGCAACGCATGCCGTCGAAGCCGGCCTGGGTCGCCTTCCAGCAACTGGCCGAGGACAACGACATCCGCGAGGTGGCCGCCGACACCGACAAAATCGACCCCTCGCTCGACCTGCTGATCGTCGTGCATCCCAAGAATCTGACCGACAAAACCCTGTATGCGCTCGACCAGTTCGTCCTCCGCGGCGGGCGTCTGCTGGCCTTCGTGGACCCCATGAGTCTGGTCGATCGCATGGCGGGCAACCCCGAGCAGATGCCCGGCATGCCCAACTACAACTCGCAGCTCAACAGGCTGATCGGCACGTGGGGATTTTCCTTCGAACCCATGAAGCTGGTCGCGGATCTCGAGGCGTCCACGGGCATCCGAACCAGCGAAACGGAGGCCGACGAAAGCCCTGTCTTCCTGAGTTTGAAGGGCCAGAACGTCAACCCGCAGGACATCC
>JACQHI010000380.1 GCA_016199105.1 Lentisphaerota bacterium
GCCATCGCACGCGGCGGGGGCGCCGCGTCTACGTACCCGCCTTGCTCCGCTTTTGAACCATGCCAAATTTAGGGAGTGCTGCGCCGTCTGACATGCGGCCAGACGCATGGCCGGCGAATGCCGGCAACAACCGAAGAAGAAGGAGAAATACGGGACAAACAAAGATGGAAAATGAAGCCGAATCCGGAATCCGCGAAAGGGTCGGTTCAGGGGAAAACGATTCGGAAGTTCGGATTCGGAAAAAAGGGCTTGACAGGAGAAACAAAGCCGCGTTACGAAGGGGTCAGAATCGGATGCCGGATGCCGGATGCCGGATGCCGGATGCCGGCGTGTCCGGCGAAGCCTGGGCGAAGCCGGAATGCCGAGTGCTCCACGTCGCTTCGCAAGTGGCCACTTAGCGGCAAAGCGGCTGACGTGGGAACGCCGAATACTGAAAATTGTCCGCGCATTCGTGTCCTCCCCAATCTGGCATGCTTTTTACGCGGCCCGGCCCGGCGTGTCAAGGCTTTTTTGGGGGTTTTGCCGGGTTCGGGCGTCGTTCGACGGTTCACGGCGCGTGGCGCGCCGTGGCTACAATTCCCCATCGGCACCTGTTACGGCCCGTTTTTTCTTCTTGCATTCGAGGGGAGTCAAGCTACTGTACAAGCGTGGTTGGCATTCTCGCCTGCAGCGTTATGCTTACCTAGCCGAACAGTCACAAATTCAGACCGTATTCGGAACCATGGCGTTTTACCACAAAAGGATGGCAGTATGAAATTGAGCGAGGCCGTCGTACCGATTAGTTATGCAAAATCGCATACGGCGCAAATCATCGCCGGCATTGTCAGAGGCCGCAAGCCGGTGGTCATCACACAGAACGGCCATGCCCGCGCCATTATTCAGGATATGCAATCGTACGAGCAAACCCAGGAAAGCCTGGCGCTGCTCAAGATCCTGGCGCAGGGGCAGGCGGATATCCGCGCGGGACGCTTCAAACCGTTGCGCAAAGCGTTCGCCGACGCGCGAAAGCGCGCGCGGGACGCCGAAGTCGCATGAAATATACCGTTCACCTCACCGCCGAGGCCGAACGGGATTTACTCGACATCGACGCGTATGTGGCCGTGTATGACGCCCCCGAAAAGGCGGCGTATGTTTCAGCCAAGTTGGAGGCCGCCTGCGCGACACTGGAGCTCTTTCCTCTCAAGGGACATATCCCGCCGGAACTGGAGCGACTCGGCATCGCACTCTATCGGGAGATCCATTTCAAGCCCTACCGTATCATCTATGAAGTGCGAGGCAAAACGGTCTTTGTCCATGCGGTTCTGGATGGACGACGAGATTTACAAACTCTGCTGGAACGACGATTGTTAAGATGAACTCGCTCGGGCTCACGACGATACAGCCATGCTTTTCCTTCCTATCCTTGACCCGTCAAGCCACCGTTCAGCGGCTCAAAGCCTTCTTTGCTACCTTCATGCTTTCGACCATGTTTTCAGTTTGGTGAACCTGACAATTCCAGAGCAAAAAAATCCGTCCATTTTCGTATTTTCGCGCTTTTCGTGGTCAATCGTTCGCCCTGACTCCTCCTTCTTTGCGACTGCCTGTTGAAAATTCCCCGCCTTATCATTTTCGCGTTGAATCCCCACCCAAGGCCGGTATCATTCGGGGGCATTGGGAAAAAAGATGTTAACCACTGATAGTGCCTTATCCATGAGAAACCGCGATAAAAAACAAGTTGTTTAAGAACCGCTAATGGACGCCAATAAACGCCAATAAAAATGTCTCTATTCACGTCTATTCGCGTTAATTCGCGGTTTTAAAAGATTGGGTTGTGGGCGTTAGTGCCTTATCCATCAGGAACCGCTATATAAAACAAGAAAATGCTAAAATTAAGGGGGATTCACCACGGAGGCACGGAGAAAAAAGGGATATTGATGATCTCTTCCCTCTCCCCATAGAAGGTTGCGCGTATTTGACGCCGGGCGTTGCGCCCGGCGTCAAATACGCGCAACGATTGGCTTGGAGAGAACACGGGAGGAGCAGCCTCAGTCTCCGTGCCTCTGTGTCTCCGTGGTGAGACTTGTTTTATCTGTGTGATGGGCAAGTGTTAGGATTGTTTGGGTTGTGGGCCATAGCCCATGTTGAAAGGTCCGCCATTATGGCCGGAAAAATATTACCGCTCGACTTGCAGTATGAGTACCGGCCCGAGTGGGCGCCGGCCGGGTGCGACATCCGTCCCTGGTTCCTGCTCGATGCCGCCGGACGGAAACCCTTCGATACCGCGTGGAAGGCCTGCCTGGCCTATCGCGCGGAAAAGCTGGAATTTGTCCGAGGTCAGCTCGCTGGCGTGGATCGCGCGGCCACGCTCCAGCAGTGGGTCCGGGATATCTGCGCGGGCGCCGCCACCGAACGGGCGCGTTTCGAGAAGCTCGTGTTCTTCGTCGAACGGACGATGCTGCATCCGCCCATCGAACAGCCCGTCGAGCCGGATGCCTTTCAAACGTTCCGCCGGGAATGCAGCCCGCCGGTCACGCAGGCGCCCGCCTACCCGGAGGACCTCGAAATCCCGTGGCTGGCGAAAGCCTACGAGGAAGCCCGGGCCTTCGGATGTCATCTGGGAGTCTGGTGCAATCCGTTTGAGGTTCACCTGACCGGCGACTGGGGCATGCGCGGCGTCGTTCACGACGCGCTGGAACTGCTGCTGCTCCATGAGGGGCGGTGCGGACACCAGGCCTGCGTCATGGTCCAGCTCGCGCAGGCGGCGGGCCTGCGCGCGCGGCTGGTCCAGGTGAATCATCACCGCGTGGCGGAACTGCTCGTGGACGGCGCTTGGCGGCTGGCCGACCCGGATGTGTGGTCGCCCGGCGCCCTCGGCACGGACGAACAGGGACAGCTCGTAGATGTGCTGTGGTGCTATCGGCACCCGGACCGGGTCCGCCGCTGGCCCATCCGGACCAGCATCATCACCCCGGACCAGTATGCCGCGTATTTTCAAAGGAATAGATTCGTCCGATGATGAATGGAGAATGAAGAAGCGCGAGCCGCAGAGAGGACAGATGTGTTTTTTCTGCATTCATAATTCTACATTCTTCCTTACGGAACATCGAAGTCCGAATCGGATCCGCACTTCGACGTTATGCGTTCAACGTTCGATGTTCGACGTTGTTGTCCCGTCCGACTGAACCCCGAACCCTGAACACAGAGGATTTATGACAAAAGGAATGGTCCACCGGCAACGCCACACCTCCACCGGCAACGGCTGTCTGCTCGCGATCGTGAACAGCGACGAAGCTTACTGGGATTATGCCATCGTGGAGGAGACCGTCGTCCTCGCCCTCGAGCACCTGGGCATGCCGTACCGCATCCTCGATCTCGCCCGGGAACGGCTCACGGCCGAAACAGCCAACGCCGCTGCGGCGCTCCTCATTGCCCAAAATCGCCTCGGCGGCAGTCTGACCCAGGAGGAAACAGCCGTCATCGCCGACGCCGTCAGGAACGGCGTCGGTCTGGTCAACCTCGACAACGACCTGCGCCTCTATAAAGCCCCCCTCCTGGAGATCTTCGGCTTCGAGGGCATCAACCCGCATCCCTACACGACCAACATCATCCGCTCGCGCCCCACCGGCCATTATATTACCGGCATGCAAGACCCCGGGGAATTCCACACGTTCCACCGGATGACCACGGCCATCATCGCGGAACGCTGGAGGCCGGACGTGATTCCGCTCGCCGAGGGCATCCTCGGCAAGGACCAGTTGGTGTATATCCGGCACCTGGCGCCCTGGAGCGCATTCGAGCCGGGCAATTATGCCTGCCTGTTCGCCGCGCGCTGGGGTCGGGGCAAGGCCGTCCAATTCACCCTGAACCCGCGGGTGTGGCGCAAGGAGTTTTACGGTCATGACGGCCTGGGCGACCTGTTCTGGCGTTCCATCGTGTGGGCGGTCCGCAAGCCGTTCGCCGCGAACCTGATTCCGCCGTTCGTCACGATGTCGGTGGACGACTGCAGCGGACGCCACGACTTCGCCTATGCCGACATCGCCCGCCAACACGGGCACCGTCCGGTGGTCTCGCTTTTCCTGAAAACGATCCCCCGCCGATTGTATGCCAAAATCCGCGACGGTCAGAAAAGCGGAGACGTACTCTACAACACGCACGCGATGAACTATTACGACCTGCTGATGTACGATTTCGGCAAAGGCGAAAGTTCCCCGGAAAAACTGCGGGAGCAGTTCGCCTTCAACGACGCCTTCTGGAAGGACGTTGGCGTCAAGCCCTGCAACACGATCCGGGGCCATTGGGGCGAATACGGACGGCTGGCCCTGCCCTATCTTAAGGAACGGGGCCACCGGTATTTCTGCCCCGCGCTCCAGATGGGTCTGCACAAGGCCGACATGTGCATGAGCGACGGCTTCTGGCCCTACAACCTGCAAACCCGCTACTACGATTACCTGCCCGACGACAACGATTTCATGGGGTTCGCCTCCTTCCCCCAGCGCGGCACGGAGGATTTCCTCGCCGGCTGCACGACGCTGTTGCGCGAAAGCGAGTTCAACGATGTCGAAAAAGCCGCCCGGAGCGGGGCGTCTCATCTCCTGCGCGGACTGCGCGCGGGCTTCTACGGCGAACTCGTGTTCCACGAGCAGAAATTCGAAGTGCTCCAGTTGGACGAATGGGACCGCATCCTGGCCCGGATTGCCCAGTTGCTCGGTTCCCGCGAAATCATCCACTCCCACCACGACGAGGTGGGCCCCTATCTGCGGGGGAAGGACAATGTCCGGATTGCCGAGTCCGGCGTAGAGAGTGGAAACATCCGGTGCCGATTGAAAGGCCGGACCGCCGCCGCTTTGCGGCTGTCCGTCTTCCGGGACGAGGACGAGGGCGTGGTCCGGCAATACCAAGCCGTCGCTCCCTTCGACGGCGAGCTGCCGCTCGGGTGAGGCAACCCAATATAAATGCCGCAACGGCATTTATTTTTCCTTGCTTTTCACGTCTGTTTTGGCGCATACTTTTTCCGAGATTGTTCATCATGCACCTAAGACACATAACGTGGGTCTGTCTGTTGCTGGGGCTGCTCCCGCCCGCGGCGCAAGCGGCGAAGTCCTGGCTGGGCGGAACGAACTATTGGACGGTCGCCTCCAACTGGAGCAGCGGCACGATTCCGGTGGCCGGCGATGACGTCATCATCACCAATCTGACGCGCGGGGCCTTGGTGTATCTATCCAATTCCACCCCGGCGTTGGCTTCGCTGACAGTGGCGGGTTCGGCCGCGGTGGTCAACCGCCTGGTTTTCACCAACTGGAACGCCTCGCTCCAGGCGGACAATGTTACGATCCAATCCAACGGACTGATAACCTGCGCTGGCCCCTTCACCAATCTCCCGCCCACCTATACGAACGCCTCGTATTATTCCAACCGGGTTTATGTGATCTGCCAGGATTTCCTCGTTGCTGCCGGCGGCAGTGTCAATGTGGATGGCAAGGGCTATGCCGGCGCGCTTATCACTTTTGCCGCCGGCAATGGGCCGGGGAGAGGAGGCGCCAGCCCGAATAACGTCAGCGGCGGGGGCGGGGGGTACGGCGGCGCCGGCGGCGCC
>JACQHI010000383.1 GCA_016199105.1 Lentisphaerota bacterium
AGCAATCCACGCATCAACCAGAAAAACGCCTCCCTCCACATTATTTGCCATCACAAATCCGAGCCGACATCGAATTTCCTTGGAAATCGGGGCCTTTGCGCCCAGAATCACCCCGCAACTGACAAACATGGGCTAGGCGACCGCTTCCCCCGGCTGGAAAATCCAGAGCGTTGTGCGGTTGTTGATGAACACTTCTTCCCGCCCGTCTCCGTCGAGGTCGCCGACGCCGGCGCAATGGCCGGCGCCCAGATAGGCGGGGTATTCCGGGTGAATTTTGTCCAGGCCGAACCGGCGGACGTGTTCGGAAAAATCCGCCCGGACGCGGAACCGGGACCGGACGTCGCCCGTCGGATCGGCCAGGACCACGCGGAATTCCTCGAAAAGGTTTTCAGGGCGTTCGCACCGGACGAGACTGAGCGGGCCCAGGGGATTGGACCAGCGGACGGGGGTGTAATAACCCAGCGTGTGGTGCCGGCTCAGAACGTGCCCGTCGTGGCGGACAACGATGGCCTCGCGTTCGTGCGCCGGGCCGACCGCCTTGTCGGTGAACAGCAGTTGAATACCCGGTTCGCGGTCGAAGAATTTTCCCGCCTGAATTGTCTGGCAGTGATGCATATCGACCCGAAACCGCTCCGTACCGTCCAGGTTATGGACGACGGCGGCATGGCCGTCATGCGCGACCGCGATTTCCATCCGGCCATCGCCGTCCAGGTCCACGATGGCGAAGTTGTCCAGGTGGTCCTCGGGCGACATCGGCTCGTGCGCCCAGAGCAGCGTGCCGTCATGATCGAAGAGGCTGAAGCCGATCAACATCTCGTCCAAACCGTCCCCATCTACGTCGGCGAAGCCGGCGCGGTGGCCCGCGCCGGGGATATTGTCCTTCTCCCATACGACATTCAGGCGGTGGTCGAGGAGCAGGCTGGGATTGCCGTAGCTGTGGGAAAAGGAATCGGTGACGCTTTTGATGAAAATATGATGGCGGCCGGAATGGTCCGTCCGGATGACCCGGGGCAGGAGAAAACCTTCGTGGGGCATTTTTTTGGAGGCGCGCAGGTTGCCGGTGCGGCCCTCGACAATAAAAAGTTCGCCTTTGTGAACGAAGACGATTTCGCGGTGGCCGTCGCCGTCGATATCCGCCAGCTCGCAGAACTCGTTATTGTTGCCGTTCCAGGAATAGGGGCGGTCGAGAGCCCACGGCCGGCCGACCTGCCAGAGCACGCGACCCTGGCTGTCCGCCAGGGTCATGCAGAACAGTTCCTGGTCCTCGACGCCTGTTTTGTAGCCCTCGCCGGTGTTGATGCGGGGATCGAGAAAGGAATTGGCGTGCGCGCCGGCCGTTTGAAGACAAAACAACTCGTTCCGGCCGTCATCGTTGAAATCGCCCACCGCGCAACACGGGCCGAGCCAGGGTTGGGTCCAGACGGCCGCCGGTTCGATAGTTTCCATCGCGAAAAGCTCCTGGGGTTATTCCGATCTCGCGATCCCGCGAAACGCGGGACAAGCACGTTGGACAAGTGAGTGGCTATGGTGATAGCCGATGCCGAGCATGTCAAGAAAGACCGGCAAAAACCAAAGCAGTTGAATGGAGTCGATGAAGAAGATGCGATTAAGGACGTGATGGACAGGCTTGAACAGCCCTTCGTCTTTATTCTTAATCTATGTCCTTTGTCTTCCTGGCAGCGGGAAAGACTACGGTTAAGAAGCGAACCGCGCGGCCAGGAAGGTGTGATCGGACGGCTTTTCCGCCAGACGGGGTTCGAGATCGATGAAACAGTCCTCGGAGCGTTTTGCCAGCGGCGATGTGGCGAGGATATGGTCCACGCGCCAGCCCATGTTTCGCCGGACGGTGTTGGGGGTGCGGTAGTCGAAGAAGGTGAAATGGCCCGGTTCCGGATGATGTTTCCGGAACACGTCGATAAACCCCCAGGCCGCGACCCGGGCGAAGGCGTCCCGGACGGCATGGTGATAACACACGTGATCTTCGTGCGAGGCGGGGTCGAACACGTCCATGGGTTCGGGGGCCACATTAAGGTCGCCCACCCAGACGAGCGGATCCGTGGGTTTGAAATGTCGCGCAAAATATCTTCTTAGGCGGTCAAACCACTCGAGTTTGTAGGCATACATCGCATGCGTGATTTCCCGGCCCTGCGGCACATAGGTGTTCACCACCGTCACGGCGCCGATGCGCGCGCACAACAGGCGGGTTTCGTCCGGCGGGCCGCCGTCATCCAGGCCAAAGTTGACGGACGCCGGTTCTTGACGGCTGATGAGGGCCACGCCATTGTATGATTTTTCGCCCCGGAAGACGGCCTGATACCCCGCTTCCCGGAAGGGTTCGACGGGAAAATCCGCGTCCGTCACCTTCGTTTCTTGAAGGCAGAGAATATCCGGTTGCTGCGCGGCCAGCCAGGCCAGGACGATCGGCAGGCGGGCGCGCACGGAGTTGGCGTTGAAGGTTGCAATCAACATGCGCAAAAGATAGCACAACATCGGTTTCTTGAAGCGACTTTTATATTCTATCCGAAAAAATTTCAGGCTTGGTGATCCTGCCCTGCTATGATATAAATACCAAATACTGTCATGAAAGCATTCTGTCATTTCAGGTTTCAGGTTTCATCCCTCATCCTTTGTCTTTTTCTGGCGGTTTCCGGCCGGGCCGACAGCAATACCTGGACGTTCGGGACTCCCTCCGACTACAGCTACGACGCCTCGAAGGTCCAGATTACCGGCGGCATCGCACGGTTGATCCCGCTGGACCAAACGGACAACGACAACGCGGTCTCCGGATTTGGCGGCGGCGTCTCCATCGGCGCGCAGTGGAATTCCACGAATAACTGGCTGGAGTTGAACGCGGCGGGGCGCGCGAGCGGGAGCGGCGTGTTCACGTCGCGGGTCATCGCGGTGGGAGCGACGGCGGCCTGGAACTCCATCGCGTGGAGTCCGCAAAGACTCTACGGCGAGGAATTGCCCGGGAGTGGAAGCGTGGAATCGGGCTATCCGACCGGGAACGTCTCGATGAGCGGCAACATGCTGTTGCTGCACATGAGCGAGACCGGGGGGACGTTGGCGGACGCGTCCGGGCAGGGGAACTCCGCGACGGCGACGGGCGCGGTGCTCTACAGCGTGTCCGGCCGGTACGGGATGGCGCTGAACTTCGACGGCTCGAATGGTTTTCTGACGGTGAGCAATCCGGCGGCTGCCGGACTGAATGTGACGAACTGCACGCTGGAGGCGTGGCTCAACACGGCGGGCTTGGATGGGTCGAACGTGAAGGGGACGGACAACGGGGCGGCGCTGGCGCGGCATCAGGGGGGGACACAGGTGAACGGGTACGAGCTGGGGCTCAATTCCGACGAGCAGCCGTATTTCGCATACGAGGACGTCGCCACGCAGAACTGGGTCAAATACGACAACACGATGGGGGTATATTTCTCCGAGGCCTTTCCGGCCGGCAACGGGCGTCTGCCCTTGGGAACCCTGGGCGACGATAACGGCGTGATTTATCCGGCCATCATCAAAGAAGGCGGCCTGTATCGGATGTGGTATAGCGGCGCCGACGGCGTGAATTGGCGGATGTATTACGCCACGTCCTCGAACGGCGTGGACTGGACGAAGGGCAATACGCAGGTGCCCACGAACTCCGATGGCGCGTGTACGGATGGCCGTGTGCCGTTGGGCAGCGCCGTAAGCGGCGACGACGTGCATATTCAATCTGCCAGTGTGCTCAAGGACGATGATGGCACGTACAAAACGTGGTACAGCGGCTATGATGGATCCTTCTGGCGCATTTTCATGGCCACGTCGCCGGATGGTCTGACGTGGAGCAAGGTGGACAACTCCACCCCGGTCGTTTCAGATGGCGCGTCAACCGGCGGACGCATTCCCTTGGGCAACAACACCCGCGGCGACGATGCGGGGACGATATACCCGTTTGTCATGAAGGACGGCGGAGTCTATAAAATGTGGTACGGCGGGTCTGATGGGGCCATTTGGCGGATTTACCATGCGACCTCGCCCGATGGGCTGAACTGGACCAAGACTGACAACACTATTCCTGGTCCGGCAGATTCGGGCACGGCGTCCTCCAATGGGCGCGTGCCGGTGGGCAACAATACGCGCGGCGACGACGCGTATGTGATCTCCGGATACGTCGTCAAAACCGGCGGCGTGTATCAGATGTGGTACACCGGCTCCGACGGCGCCAATAATCGGATTTTCCATGCCACTTCGCCCGATGGATTGGCGTGGACAAAGACCGACAACACCACTCCCGCCGCCTCGGATGTCAGTTCGTCCAATGGACGTGTGCCCATCGCCGCGACCGCCGGTCGGGGGGATATCACGCATGCCGGCTATTGCGGCATCCTGCAGGACGACGACGGCACCTACAAAATGTGGTACGCCGGCTATCTCGCTCCCAACTGGCGCATCTTTTACGCCACCTCTCCGGACGGGTTGGCGTGGACCAAGGTGGACAACACGGTGCCGGTCACCGGCGACAATTTGGGCATGTTGAAGCCCTCGGTCATCAAGGACGGCGGTGTTTATAAAATGTGGTATATGGGTTCTGGCGCCAACTGGCGGACCTTTTATGCGACCTCCACCAATGGGCTGACGTGGCAGAAATTCAATAACGCCAATGTCGTCACCACCTCGGACGGCCTCTGCACCAATGGCATCATCCTGCTGGGCTCCGCCGGGCGCGGCGATCAAACGGGCATTTACGGCCACAGTGTGCTCAAGGAGGGCGGGCTGTATCGCATGTGGTATAGCGGTTATGATGGCACTTACATGTACATTTTCTACGCCACTTCGACAGACGGAGTATCCTGGGTGAAATATGACAATACGATTCCGCCGGTGTCAGATGCAAGTTCCAGCAATGGCCGCGTGCCGCGCGGTTCGGCGGGGCGGGCGGATAGTTTTCGTGCCTATTATCATAGTGTCATGAAAGAGGGCAACACGTATCACATGTGGTACACCGCGTATAACAATGCCAACGACCGAATTTGCTATGCCTCGTCGCCGGATGGGCTGACGTGGACCAAAGTGGATAACACCGTCCCGACCAGCAGCGACGTCACCGGCACCAATGGCTGCATTCCCTTGGGAGTGACCGGCGCGGATCTGGGTGGTGTCAGGCTGCCCTGCGTCATGCGAGACGGCGATCTTTTCAAAATGTGGTATGCGGGCTATGTCGCGCCCAGCTATCGCACGTATATGGCGTCGTCGCCCGACGGCCTGACCTGGACGAAATACGATAATTCGATTCCGGCGCTGAGCGACACCACTGGCACCCGCGGCCGCATTCCCGTGGGCTCGGCCGGCCGGATTGATGAAACCTATGCCTCTTCAGGCTCCGTCCTCAAGGATGGCGCCGTCTATAAGATGTGGTACACCACGTATGGAGCAGTGCCTCTTGTTTATCGGATCGCCTACGCAACGATGACCGTGGGGCTGACGGCGAGCAACGCGGTGAGCACGGGGGCCTGGCATCACCTCGTCGGCACGGTGGACAATGGAACGACCTGCCTTTATGTCGATGGGGTGCTCGCGGCAACAGGCGCGACCGCGGTGGCTTCCGTGACCAATTCGGCCGCGTTGCGCATCGGCGACATGTTCAACGGCGCGCTGGACGAGCTGGCGATCTACAATCGCGCGCTGACGGCCGACGAGGTGCGGGACCGGTATCTGCG
>JACQHI010000384.1 GCA_016199105.1 Lentisphaerota bacterium
AGCGCGACCAGGACGAGGGCGCCGCCTATGTCGCGGAGCTTTCCCTTCCAGTATGGAAGCGTATTCACCATGTTGAAGAGGGTCCCGAACGCCGTCCGGAACGAGGAGGCCAGCGGCGTGACGGACCACAACAAAAGCGCCAGACCCAGCAAGCCCCACGTGCGGTGGCGTGCCAGGACAGAGACTTCCTTCAGGATGGCGTCGGCGGCGAGGGGAAATGCCTGCGTGGCGACGGTTTCCAGGCTGGTCAGGGCGGAATCCGACGAGGCAAGCAGGAGTCCCAGCAGGGCGACCGCGAGCAGGCAGAGCGGAATGAAGGCCAGGAAGGTGTAATACGCCATGGCGGCCGCCGTCTGCAGGTCCGCGTTCCGCAGAAAAGACCGGCCCGATTCCCTCAGAATCAGCGCAGCGCTTTGAAGTGTTTTAATGGCATCCATTTGTAGCCGCGAAAGATCGCAAAGAGCACAAAGATGAAGCAACGCTCTGCGTTCTTTGCACTGCTAATAGTCCAATTGCGACAAAATCATTAATGACAGAATCATTTCGACCGGCATTCGCTTCGCCATTTTCAATGGTTTTGCTGTAAACGATTTTGTCATTCTTGTGGTTGATCTTATTGGATTATAGGTTCTGGGATCGGGCTTCAGCGTTCAGAGTTCGATGTTCAATGTTCGTTTTGAGTTCGGCGTTGGAAGTTGGTTGTTGGGCGCTCGTGCTTCGTAGCGAAGGGGCTTCGCCACTTCGCAGAGTAGCATTGGATGTTGGTTGCCCCCTTACCCCTTTTTCCGCAGATATCCCTTCGGATTGAACGTCAGGAGGAACTTTTCGCGTTCGCGGTCCGTCTGAAACTCGTCGTTTTCCTTGAGAAATTCCTCCAGGGCCTCCATCGGGCCTGGGCCGAAGTCCTCCGCCACGGGATGGCCGTTCAACTGGGTGTCCTCCACGATCAAATACTGGCCGTTCGTGACCAGCTTGCTGTAAAGGCGCAGTTCCCTGAGCACATGGTCCTTGTGGTGATCGGAGTCCAGGATGACCATGACGGCTTCGCCGGGTTGGATCAGGCCTTTGATTTTTTCGAGGGTGGTTGCGTCGATCGTCGAGCCGATCAGATACCGGATCCGCTCGTGCCGCGGCCAGGGTTTCACGAACAATTGAATGTCGATGCTGACGATCCGGCCGCGCTTGAGAGCGTCGCAGACGCCGGCCATATAGAGCGCGCTGCCGCCGCCGTACGTGCCGCATTCGACGATGACATCGGGCCGGCATTCGTGGAGGATTTCCTGGTAGATCCAGAGGTCCAGCGGGCACTTCTGGGTGATGGCGCCCAGCCAGGTGGTGGTGCTCTGGTACGTGGGCGAATGATAATACAGGATGTGGAAATGCTCCTTGATCCTGGCGACCTTCTCGTCGTAGGACGGCTCGGGTTCCATACTCATCGCAGCCTCACGCAATAGATGTCAACCGGTTCGGCGATCCCTTTGAGCCGGGCGCTTCCGCAAAGGAAAAAGGCGTCCTGGCGGGCGGGCTCGCGCCGCACCACGTCTTCGTAAAAAACGCGGCTGCACAGGATGCGGTCCCTGGCCGGCAGCTCGGGCGCGCCGTCCGCGAAGCTGTCCTGTTGCACGCCTTCGATTCGAAACGTCAGGTTGACGTCGTTCCCATGGATGTCCCGGGTCTTGGGGTCGACGGTATAGGTCTTTCCGTGATGGAGCGCCACCCGGGCGTTGATGGGAAGATTCTGTGTCCGCCGGTTGCGCTCGGACAGGCGGCGCATGATCTCGGACGCCGCGTCGAGCGCGTGGGTCGTCAGCGGGAAGGAGGCGAGAAAGCCGTCCCCCGTCCGCTTGAAAAAATCGACCTGGAACCGGCGAAGGGAGTCCATGGAAACCGACTCGAGGCGTTTGACGAGATGGAACGACATGGCTTGATCGCGGCCGGCGAGCTGCGTCGAGTCGCACAGATCGAGGACCATGAGCGCTTCCTCCTTCGCGAATTCCTCGATGTTGAGAACGTGGGATACGACGGACTGCGCGGCCGACTGGCCGAAAATGGCGGTCTGTCCGATTTCGGTGACAACCGTCGAAATCGCGACCGTGATCTCTTTTCCCAGCATCAACCGGAAGGGCGGCTGAACGGCCTGGCGGCCGGCCAACGGCTCCCAGTGGCCGTTGTTCTGGAGCGCGGTTCCGTTGGCGCTGCCGCGGTCTTCGATAAAGCAGCGTCCGGCCTGGCACTCGAATAGCGCATGCTCCCGGGAAACGAGCGCGTTTTCGATCACCACGTCGTTGGTCGTGTTCCGTCCGAACGCGATGGAGTCCCTGGCGATCAACAGGGCTTGCGCCTCGCGCGTCGCCAGATTCTCGATGTCAATCTTCCATTCCATGACGGTTGAATGCTGCCACGGCGTCGTCCGGGATGCCAGTAAAAAAAGCGGGGAAACAGGAAAGCGAAGATTGGAGGGCGAGACTGCCTGCCAGGCCGTAGCAAGGCCACCGGCCTGCGGCCGGATTTTTCAAGGCGACGAAACAAGGTGGCCCGCGCGCTCCGTCGCGCGGGTTTGCTCTGTCCGCCCGCCCGCGGACGTGAGTCCCGTTGGGACGGGCCAACGTCCCTCACGGGAGCGGTCGGGCCACCTGGACTGACAGACGCCCTTGTTTCAGGTCAGCTTCCGAGCGAAGGCTGACGGCGAGCCGCAAGATCCAGAACGGCTCGGCTCCAGCCTTCGCTCGGAAGCTACGGCCTGGCAAGCAGCCTCGCCCTCCTGTTCCCAAAAGGGAGGGACGCAGTCCCTGCGTCTGCAGCGACTTGGTTCGATCCTGTAGGGCGCGCGCTCGTCGTCCCGACCTCCAAAAGAGTCGGGACCGTCCGATCCGGAGCCGACCCCCGGCGGCCGTCCGCAAGCTGAGGCCCTACAAGGCGCCGGCGTACCGGATCCAGTGAAACGCTGGACAAGAGCGGCGGCCCGTCCGATCCGAATCCGATCCCCGGAGGCATGCCACGCCGGAGTTCCGACCTCTCGGAGAGTCGGGACGAAGGCGGACCGCGCATCCTGCCCTCCAAAAGAGTTGGAGGGGAACACGCTACCGGATTGTTTCGACTTTGTACTCGGCCTGCAGGCTCGTCCAAGCGGCATCGGCGGTCAGGGCTTTAGCCGATAAGTGTTTGGCCAGCGCCAGACAGGCACAATCTCCGAGGGACAAACCCAAAGAGCGCGATTGGGCTTTGAGAACTCCGGCTTGAAACGCAACCGGTTCGTCCAAGCCCATCAATTCAATGCCCAAGTCGCGAAACTTATCGCGAAATCCATCACCGGAGATTCCCCATCGCGCCAAACATCCCACAACCTCGGCGTAGTTGACCGTGCTCATGACAACACCACCGCGCAGCAGGGCCGTTTCCACCGTGCCGGCCCCCGCCTCTTCGTGCAGCAAGGCCAGGAGCGCGGAAGCATCAAGAACGGTGATGCCTTCACTCATGGACTGCTTCCATTCTGCGATCGGCGATCAGATCGTCAACGAGGGAACGATCTCGTGGCAAAGGCGCGAGAAGCGCGCGCATATCCCGCAAAGCGGCGCGAACACGCGCCTCGGATGGCGCGTCCCGACCGTCGGTCGGCAGGAAGGTCACAAGCACCCTCGCTTTCTGAATATCGCGCGGATGCTCTTGCAATTCAACACGACCATGATCGTATAACGCTTCGCATGTCAGCAACATATAGCCTCCTCCCTTGGGCAGGCATCGCCCGATGCCACCCGCATGACCAGAAGTTTATCCCCTCCCCCCCGCAAGGCAAGCGAAAACAAGGGCGTTATCTCATTTTCCAAAAACCCAACCGTACCTGCCCGAGCGCCCACTTTGCGGCTATTCTCTTTGTTGATCGGAAACCGCTCAACTGTGAACCGTTGAGCCGCCGAATGGCGCTCCGGAGCGCCATTAACCGTGAACCCCCAACCGGTGAACCACTCCGCCTGTAACGTTGCCCCCCCGATTCTCCGAGAGATCGGGGTCTGAGAGTCGGGGCTGCGGGCAGGTGAACCCAGAACCTCCTTTCCCTCATTTCTTCTCCGCCTTCACGGATTTCGATTTCTTGATCCCCTCCACTCTATGCGCTGTGGCTGCTTCTCGCCTGGTCTTGCCTTTGTTTCCGCATTCATCATTCTGCATTCATCATTTCTTCGGCTCCGGCTTGGAGAAATACTTCTTCCTGTATTCCTCTGGCGTCATTTTGGTTCCCTTCCCAGAGAAAAGGATTTCAACCGATTTCAGGTATTCAAATTTCAAGACGAATGCCGGAGGCTTGACCGGTTGTTTGAGGAAATCCAACAACAACTTCTCGAGATCGGGGAGATATTCCGGCAGTTTATCGGCGTCAGGGCTTTCCTCCCAGCCCAAGTAAAGATTCAGTACCTTAAGCGGCATCCCCGCCAGAGGCTTGAACTCAATGCGTGATTTAATGGATGACCGTCCAACCGACAGCGTTTCCAATGGCATCCCGGCCAGCGGACTCAAATCGCTGACCAAGGTTCCCATCAAGGAAATATTTGTTAATCGTTTTCCCGCAAGCGGCTTGATGTCCTTGATAGGAGCGCACTCAAGTAGCAGGACGCTCAACGGCGCGTCTGCAAGAGGCGACAGGTCTTCGACAAGGGTGGAACTGATATTAAGATAAGTCAATGGCATCCCGCGAAGGGCTTCAATATTCTTTATGCGGCAGGAACTGATGTACAGAGAAGTCAAAGGAAGCGCCTTCAGGTGTTTGAAATCTTTATCGCAAAAAGAAGTTTGATACAGCTTTAAAATTCGAAGGCTTTTTATGTTCCTTAATGGCGAGAAATCCCGAATAGAGGGACTTCCCCAGACATCCATATTCTCAATCGGCGAGTTGGTCAAGGGGCGGATATCTTCGATCTGGGAGCAGGCAGCCGTAAATTGTTTTAGTGGCATTCCATACAGCGGCTTGAGGTCTTTAATTTTGGTGCCGGTAATATTAAGGACGGTAATCGGCAGGCCTGCCAGCGCTTTAATGTTGTCGAGCGACTCGTTGGATCTATTTGCAATGTTGAGTTCGATGCCATCCGCCGTTATCTTATGGGTTTCCTTCAACTCCTTGACGGACGGATTGTCGGCCTTCAGTTCCTCCAGCGCCTTCTTCAGATTCTCCTCTGTGGGTTCCTTCATCGGGATCTGCTCAAAGACTTCCGGCTTCGCCCGAGCAGCTACGCCGGACAAGTCCGACTTCGCTCGGGTAGCTACGTCGGACAAGCCACCGGACCCGCCGCCGCCAGGCTGTGGCGTGGCAGGCAAGTTGGGGGGCAGGGGCGCGTTTGTCGAGGATGCCTTGACGGCCGCAAGCGTTTCCAGCACGCCTGCGTAAGCCTTGGCGGTCTGCGTCTGGCCGTGCAGGCGCTGATATTCTTTGGTTGCGTCCTTGAGTTTCTCGGCTTGAGTGGCTGTCCAGGTCTTTGCGCCGAGGTCCACTTTGTCCGGCGCCAGTAGCTCTCCCGTGAAGCCTGCCAGTTTCAGCAGGACGGCAAGGTCCTTCCGCGCCGTCGCTTCCTTCACCGCCTCCGCCAGCGCCATCCCCACTCGACCCTCGACACTCGACCCTTGCCCCTCGACCCCCACCGTCGCCCCTTCGACTCCGCTCGGGGCTATGGTGGGCAAGCTTCTAAACTCCTTCACCGCCAGCGCCGTGTTTCGGGCCTCGTATGCCGCCAGGCCCCGCAAAATGGCCGCCTCGGGCGTCGGATTACCCGCCAGTCGTTTCAGCCGTTCGTTCGCGCTGATGTCCGTCACGGCAAAGTTCTGTTCCGCGAAACCCTGGGGCAGCATGCGCCGCGCCTTCACTGTCCGACCGTCCCGGCCGGTGATTTGCAGGGTCACACTTTGACCTGTCTTGAACTCGATGGCGATTTCCTTGCCTTTGTCCCCGGCAAAAGATTCCGCCAGAATTTCAGGAAGCCGCGCGAGTTTCTGGAGCATCTGTTCGTCTTCTGTTACTTCAGCGGACAACTCCGCCAAGGCGCTATTTTTCTTCGCCGCCTGCGCGAGAGCCGCGGCGCCTGGGAAATCCCCGTTCAACAGCTTGGCGGCCATGTCGCGCCGCATTTCCGATAATAGTTTCTGGGCTTCCTCTTTCTTTGCCGCCGCCTCCTTCTGGGCTTGCGCCTGCCGTTCTTTTTCCGCCTCCGCTTCTTTCACCTTGGCGGCGCTTGCCAAGCGACCCTTGAGTTCGGAGGCCAGGGTTTCCCGCGAGGACGCCAGCTCGGCGGCATACGCCCCGTTGAATTGGCCTGCGGTGAGCTTGTCGAATCCGTCCAACTTGTCCACCGCCTCCTGCAGCTTCCCCGCCGCGGCCAGTTTGTCCGCCTCGGCCTTGAGTGCCAGCCAGGCCTTATCCACGCCCTGTTTCTTCACATCCTCCAAGCGCTTGATTTGCTCCTCCGCCTTTGCCTGGTACTCTGTTCCGGCGGCATCCCTTTTGACGGTCTCGAATCGGGAAAGGATGCCCTTCATATCGTCAGGGTGCGCATCCTTGTATTCCAGCGCCTGCATGTACGCCTGCCTGGCGCGGGCCTGGGCGTCATTCGCCGGGGAAGACGCCCCGCTTGCCACGCCAAGGGCGTGGTCGTAGCCGGGGCGGTTCGGGGGTAGAGCGCGGGCTACGACCGCGCTTTCCGTCGTCGGTGCTTTCGCCTGCTGAACCGTCGCCGTGTTGACAGTCGTCGCTCCTGGAACGGCCGGCGACCAAGAACCGTGCCCGGCCCACCATATGCCCAAGCCAATCAAAACGACGGCCGCAACCCCGGCGCCCGCCAGCCACAGTTTTTTTCGCCCCTGATCCCCGATTCCTGCTTCAGGTTTCAGGTTTCCGCCCTCATCCCTTGCCTTTTTCAGCCTCGGCCTCTTCCTTTTCAACTCCGCCAAAGCCGCCTGGTCCCGCACCCGGACCAGCGTCGAGTGGCCTGTCTCGGGCGACGTCGTGAGGGGCGCCTGGCCGGCCAGCACCCGGTCCAGATCCGCCATCACCGCCTCCCAGGTCTCGTGGCGCTCGCCCCGGTCCTTGAGGAGCAGGATTTCCAGCAACGCCACCGCCCCGTCGGAAAGGTCCGGGTTGAACTCGCGCGGGTCCGGCAGCGGCTCCGACATCTGCTTCTTGATCACATCCATCACGCTCGAGCCCGCGAAGGGGATTTGGCCGGTCAGCATGTTGTAGAGCGTGGCCCCGAGCGAATACATGTCCGCGCGCGCGTCCACCTTCGCGGAGTCTTCGATCTGTTCCGGGCTCATGTAATTCGGGGTGCCCATGATGACATTGGAAAGCGTCAGGCCCGCCTGGGCTGACACGCTCTTCGCCAGCCCGAAGTCCACCAGCTTGGGCTCCCCGGTTTTATCCAGCAGGACGTTCGAGGGCTTGATGTCGCGGTGCAGCAACTGGTGGTCGTTCCACGCATAAGCCAGGGCGGAGGCCAGCTTGCGCGTCAGCGCGAGGGCCGGCTGTTCCGGGAGATAGCCCTCGCGTTTGATCCGGGCTTCCAGCGATTCGCCCTGGATCAAGGCCATCGCGAAATAGAGGATGCCGGCGTCCTCGCCGGCGTCGAAGGCGGTGACGATGTTCGGA
>JACQHI010000396.1 GCA_016199105.1 Lentisphaerota bacterium
GAACCGTGAACCGTGAACCGCTGAACCCTGAACCCTGGAACCCTAGTTGGGAGCATTGCCATGGGAAAAATATATCTGAGTTCCGAGCCGTTGCCGCCGATCCTGTACGAGGACGAGCTGCTGATCGCCTTCGACAAGCCCAGCGGCCTGCTGACCGCGCCCGACCGGTGGGACAAGACCATCGTCAGCCTGATGGGCCTGATCCACGAGCATCTACACTCCACCATCTTCAACGTCCACCGGTTGGACCGCGACACCAGCGGCGTGGTGCTCTGCGCGAAGACCAAGCCGGCCCTGAACGCCGTCTGCGGCCAGTTCCAGGGCCATCAGACCGTCAAGCGCTATATCGCCATCGTCAACAACGCCCTGTCGAAAAAAGAGCTGACGATCACCGCGGGCATTGCCGAAGATCCGGCGCAGCCGGGTCGCATGCGGATCGCGTCGGACTCCGCCCCGGGCGCGCGCGTCTGCGAAACGCGGATCGGCGTCCTCGAACGGTTCCGCCATTACACCTTCCTGGAGGCTTTCCCGGTGTCAGGCCGGACGCACCAGATTCGGGTGCACCTCCGGCATGTGGGCCATCCGATCGTCGCGGACCGTTTTTATGGCGACGGCCACGGCCTCATGCTCTCGGAGCTCAAGCGCGACTACAAGCGCACCGACAAGCCGGAACGCCCGCTGATCGGCCGCCTGGCGCTCCACGCCGAGTCGGTCACGTTCCGCCATCCGGCGGACGGCCGCACGCTCACGATCCAGGCCCCCGAGCCCAAGGACTTCTCCGTGGCGCTGAAATACCTCCGGAAGTTTTCGGCGGCCCAAGGCGGAGCGGAAGAGAATTGATTTTGGATTTTGGATTTGCGATTTTGGATTGTTCGGATTTCCGCCCACAACCTAAAACCCAACACCTACCACCTACGCCGCCTCAATCCTTTGCACAATAATCAGCGGCGCGAAGCGTTATAGCTTCCAGCAGGTGTTCCGCGCCGACAGGAATATGATACACTTCAGGCGTCGGATTCCGAAAGGAGGATCGTGAAACCATTCACTTCGCGCTTCGCACAGTCATTCGCCTGTTTTGCCCTTTTCTGCGCATGCCTTCCCGGTTTTGCATTTGCCGCCGACACGGCGGTGCCCGCACCCCAGGACGCGACCGCGATCTTCATGCAGCTCGAACGGGATATCCCCTCCCTCTATCTCGTGAATGGCCTGTATCTGTCCGACGCCCAGCTTAAACAGTGGATTCCCCTCCTCGAGGAGTTCCGGAAAACCAGCGCGCTCAAGGGCGACAGGGCCAAAACCACGCTGGCAGACTCCGAAACAAATATCACGGCGGCCCTGGAAAAGGAATTGTCACGCAACGGCAATGCGTCCTCGTTCAAAGCATCCGACATCGGCGCCACCGCCCAGCTCCTCAAATCGCGGAAGGATATCCGGGCTCTCATGGACGACCGGGAGAAGGAAAGCCGCATCGCGGCGGAAAAAGTGCTCGCCCTGCTGACTCCCGCCCAGCGGGGAACCGTCGAACAATTCGTTCCCTGTTTCATTCCGCCCAACGACTTTAAGAACCCCGAACGCGTCGGGCAGGCCTCCGCCGACAGCACGCTGGAGAAAGTGAAGACCTACCTGCTTAATCCCGGCATCCTGGATGTGCTCAAGCAGCGCGCGGGCCACACGGCCGCCGCAACTCCCGCGACGACTGGCGCCGCCGCCTTTATGGAAATCAAAAAACGCGGCGAGCCCCTGAAAGCGGCGGGGCTGCTCGCCAGCCTTGACGTGACGCCCAACCAGGCCGGACAGCTTCTGCCCATCGTCCGGGAAGCCGTGAAAGCCCGGCAGATTGTCGAGACCGAAGCCCGGGCAATCAGGGCTTCCGCCATCGAACCTTATCTCAGGCTTCGCGACGAACTTGCCCAACAACAGCCCGTCGACAAGACCGAGTCGGAGGCCCGGCAACTGCATGTGAAAGTCAACATGCTTTTCCAGGACACCGAGGAACTCCTGACGTGCCAGGTCCAGGCGGACCGGATTCTCTCGGCCGACCAGGTGGCCGGTCTCGCCAACTTCAAGCCGCGCCAGAGCAAGCGGGGCAAGAATCCGCTGGTGGAAAAGACCCGCCAGCGCTCCGCCGAACTGCTCGACCGCGGCCGGGCCATGAAACCCGGCGAATTCCAGCAGCAGAAGGAGGCGCTCTGCCGACAGTTCGTGCTGGCCTGCGTGGAGGACGCCGCGAAGGATGAAACCGCGATCGACACCGACGCGGAAATCATGCGGTCCGTCGGCGTCCTGGAAAAGGCGCGCAGCCTGGACGGCGACGCCTTCGGCCAGTCGGCCCGGGAACTCACCGCCGAACTGTGCCCCCGCCGGTCCGAGCCGCGCGAAACGCTCTATGGCTGGCAAAAGCACGAGGGCGATTCCCTGGAAGTCATGGAAGGCAGCACTGAGCTCCTGTTCAGCGACGCCGCCCTGGATGTTCTGCAAAAACTCCAGAAATAAGGCTTTCCGGGAAAACAAGATTGTTCGTTCCGCCTTTTTCCGGGAGGGACGCGCTCCGCGTGTCCGGTTTTTCCGTGAGTCCGCGGTCGCCCCGCATCAGCGCATAGGCGTCAACCTAACGTGCAAGACAGGATGTTGCATCCCTTCAGGGTGCAAATGCTATTTTGGTTCCGGTATTCTGTCCCGGCGATTCTCGCCGGGCTATCGTGTTGCCGCCCTTCCTCCGTCGCCCGCCAATGGCGGGCTATGGAGGACAAGTCAGGCGGCGGGTCTACGCTCCCCAACTTGTCCTCCATAGCCATGAGGCGACGGAGGACGGGGAACCACGTTAAAGCCCAGGGCAACACCCTGGGGAACAATATGCTACGAGTTCCATCGCACCCTGAAAGGGTGCAACCCCCAATTGTTAGGTTGACTCGCATGCGCTTCAGCGGGGTAAACCCCGCGCCCCGCGGGGCCAGCACGGAGTTCATCCCGCGTTGCGCGGGACTTGCCCCGCAGGGCGGGGTGCGACCCTCCCAAATCACAGAGGGACAGCC
>JACQHI010000385.1 GCA_016199105.1 Lentisphaerota bacterium
CACGTAAACCTGGAACGGCTTCCGGGCCATGAGCACGCGGCCGGCGCCGACGATGGTGCGCCGGGACTCGTCGGTGACCTCGGCGGTGATTTCATACTGGTGGTCCCTGTCGCCAAAAATTTCCTTCGCCGGCGCGGTGTCGATCTCCACCTTCAGAATGCCGTCCGGCGGGATGTCCACCTCGCGTTCGGCCACGGTTTCCGGCGGCGGAGTCGGCCGCGGCCACCAGGCGAAGCACGGACGGGAACAGCCCCATGACGTCCAGCCCGGATACCAGAGATAATCGTAGGCGTACCACCAGTAGCCCTTCCCGTAGAACCAGTCCCACACGCCCATGGGATACCAATTGGCGCCGAACTCCGTCCGGACGACCTTGTATTTCACGCGGCCCTTCGCCACCGGCGCGCCGAAATAGTAGGCGGCCTTGATGGTGGCGGTGACCTTCTCGCCGAGCATGACGGGCTCGGTCGGCGCCTCGACTTTGACTTCGAATTCCGGCTTCTTGTATTCCTCCACGCGGAACGAGCCGCCACCGCGGTTGGGAATGATCAGGCGATACTGGCCCAGCGTGGCGTCCTTCGGCAGGACGAATTCGCCCGACAACCCGGCGTAGGCGTCGGCCTGGAACTGGCCCTCGAAAACCTTGTCGCCTTTAGGATTGCGGATTTCCAGAGGGAACAACTGACCGGCGAACTCGGAGGATTCCGCCATGTCGTATTGCGACCGGCGCACCCAGCACTTGAACTTCACCGTCTGGCTCGGCCGATAGACCGGGCGGTCCGTCATGGTCAGTACACGGACGTTGTTGTACTCGGCATCATAGCGATGCGGATACCAGACGCCCGAAAAGCCCATGTAGGCCTGGCGGCCGTCCTCCGTGGCGGCGATGGCCAGCCACGTGTATCGGTTGGACAGTTCGTTCTCGGCCAGGATGACCAGCCCGTTCTCGTCCGTCTTGCGCTGGACATTCTGCGTCCGGACCTCCATGACCCGGTTTTTCATCATCGCGCGTTCCACCCATTCCTGGCGATAGCCGAAGAACGTCACGTCGGCGCCCGATACGGGCCGGCCGTTCACGGCATCGGCCACAAAATACAGAACCTCCTTGTCCAGCGGTTTCCGGACGATGGCGGTGTCGTTGAGCCAGACCACGATCTTGCTGATGTTGCCGTCCTCCATCCGGGCCGTGACGAGATAGGCGCCCGGTTTTTTCAGGGGCGCCGTGACGGAGACCCGTCGGTCGAAATGGGCGGGGCGCGGATCGAGGTCCATGCTCCAGGCGGCGGCCTTGCCGGCGATGTACTTGGTTTCCTCCTTGGTCACCAGCCGGTAGCCGACATCGGCGATGTTGATTTTATCCCACTGGAGTTCCTTCGGGTCCGACTGGAGATAGGCCATCGCATCGTCGAGGATGGCCTTTACCTTGATTTCGTGGGCTTCGAACGAAACCTTTTTCCCGTTGCGGAAGCGGAACTGGAGGGTCGGCTCCTGGCCGGCCGGCAGGCTCGCCAGGGACTCGAACTGGCCCCAGTTGCCGGTGATCTGGTCGAGGCGCTCCCGGGCGCCCTTCTCATGGAGCGGATAGTCCTTGATAATCCGCTTCCAATACTCGATGGCCTTGTCGTATTGGCGGCGATCCTCGAAAACGCCCGCCAGGGACACCAGGGCGTCATGGCCGTCGTCCGACTTTCCGGCATCGGCGATCTCCTTGAACAGCCGGATATAATTGAACTCGTCCGGCAACGTGAACCGTTTGATGCCGGACGCCAGTTTGGCGATAGTCTCGTTTTCCTTCAGCGTATGGACGGCATACACGCCGCTCTCGTTCTTCTTGTTGTCCTCCTCCGGCAGGGGGATGAAACGCCCGAAGTCGGCCAGGGTCTGCACGCCGAACTGCGTGTGCAGGAAATTGGCCAGGCCCATCTTGGCGTCCGTCGCGTTGTCCGGACCGAGCTCCGCCTGGCGCGCCAGCATCCAGCGCCAGCGTTCGCCGTCGTTGCGCGCGGCGTCGAACGCGGCCGGCACGGTGTAATACACGGGGCTTCCGTCGGCGTTCACGGGGGCGCCGCGGCCGGAATAATTTTCCTGGTAATAGCGCTCCTCGTAGTCCGGGAGAACGGCGAGGTCCGTCAGGACCTGCAGACGCCAGGCGCCGCCGCCGTCGCGGTTGTCGAGGAGCATGCCGGCAAAGCGCGTGTAGAACTCGGCGAGCAGGACCTTGTCGGCGCTTTTCGCCGCCGCGCTCAGTGCACCGGCCATGAGCTGGAGCGCGCGCACGCGGTCGCGATCGAAGCTGCTCACATGCCGGCCGCCGCCGCGGTGGCCGCCCCGCTTGAATTCGCCGGACACGATGAAGCCGTTGTGATTCCACCCCTGCAATTGCTGGGCGGCCGTCATCCGCAGGCGCACATCGTCCTTGTGCAGGCTCACGACCGACTCCAGGAACGCGTCCAGCTCATCCCAGCGGCCGAGGTTCTGGAGACTGACCGACGCCATCTGGAAATCCTTCCACTTGTTGAAGGCATCGGGTTGGGGATCGAGCGCGAGCTGCTGATAGAGGGCGAAGGCATCCTTGTAATTGCCGTCCTTGTGCGCCTTTTCCGCCCGGCCGCGCAGGGCCGGCGCGGCTTCGGTTGGTGCGGCCTGCGGTGAGCCTGCCTGCGGTGAGCTTGCCTGCGGTGAGCTTGTCGAATCGGTCGAATCGGTCGAACCCGTCGCCGTCGCTCCCCCGGCGAGGTTGATCGTCAGCCCCAGCACCAGCATCCCCAACACAATTTTCTTGGTCATAGTCCTGTTTCCTTGATAGCGGTACAGCAGGCGCTCTTGTCCGCCATAGCCCCCCGGCGACGGCGGAACGTGCCTGCTGATCTTTCTTTTCAATTTGACTGATGCGCGCGAAACATTGGGAAGATTACTACACGAGACGTTTCTCGCGAGGCGAATCTTCAGACTTTTTGCCAAACCCATGCCGACATTCCGCGAAGGGGCATCAACCTATTATCCGGTTCAAGGTGGGGCGAACCGTTGCTACTCTGCGAAGTAAGCCTTCGCTACGAAGCACGA
>JACQHI010000389.1 GCA_016199105.1 Lentisphaerota bacterium
TGGCGGAGGAAAAACAGCGCTTCTACGACGGCTTCTGCTTTTACGGGCAATATGTCAATGACTGCGCCCGCATCTTCAACGGCCTGCCGCGTCTTTCGCCCAAGCCCGAAGCCCTCGCCATCCAGCCGGGCGTCAGCGTCTGGACGCGACCGGACTCCGGCTATCCGAGCATCCCCGGCATGGCCCTGCTGAACGAATACGATTTTCTCCTGGATATCAACCAGGTGACGGATCTCGACCTGTCCCGTTACCGCCTGATCGTCGCGCACAGTCCCGGAACGGCCTTGCGCGACAACACGATCGCCGCGCTGTCCGACTGGCTCAAGAACCGGCCCGGCGTGCTCTACGTGCATGGCGCTCTCAACACGAACAACGCGGCGGAAGCCGCCACGCCGGCCGATCACGACGGCCGGCTCAACAACGACTGGCCGTGGGAAGCCGACCTGGCCGCCATCTTCCCCGATGAAAAGAAAACCCTCTCAGGCGATATCATGCTGGAAGCCGGCCCGTCAGCCACCAATAATATTCCGCTCCTGTGCTCCTATCAGCTCCTCTCGCCCGCCGCGCACGCGCTGCTTTCGACGAAGGACGGGAAACCCGTTCTTGTCCTCTGGCAGAAGCCGGACGCGTTCAAGGGCGCGGTGCTCTTCGACGCGATGCGAAACACGCCCAAGCCCTGCCTGGAGGCGTTGCGGCGCGAGCTGAACGCCCTCGCCACGAAGGGTGTGGGGCTCACCCTCAACGGCCCCTTCCTGCAGGAAACGCTGGAGACCAGCAATCTCGTCGCCGCCGCCACGACCCGCTACTATGGCCCCGCCATGGAGAAGAAGCCCTCTCCGGGTCTGGATGTCATGTCCGGCGAAAACAACCCCGAAGTGGGCGCGGGCTCCAGCGGCGCGCTGGCCGCGAAGGACTATACCGGCCGTTATCTGTACGCGACGCCCCGTCTCGTGGTGCTCGCCCAGCATCCGTTCGACCGCTGCGAAAAAACGACTGACGGCGCGATTGTACAGGGCAAGGGCTACTTCCGCGCGGCGACGGACTCCGGACATGCGCCGACCCTGAAACCCGAAAGCGGCGCCCCGCTCTCCGAGGTGACCACCAATATTCCGCACTGGATCCTGTACGGGCCTGAGGACGGCTTCGCCAACGTGACGCTGGACGCCAAAACCGGCCGCACCATGACGTTTTTCCGGTCCGCCGTTCCCGTGAAAGTCTCGCCTTGAGGGTGGGTGCGGAGGGGTTATCAGTGTTCCGCCGTCGCTCAAGAGGCTATGGCGGACGAGACGGCGGACAAGTCGGGGTTCAGATGGTATGAACCCGGATATCCCCCTTGAGGTGGCCCGTGCGCTCCGCCGCGCGGGAAGCGCTTGAGCAAAGGCATGGGCGCAGAACGCTGCGCACGCTGCGAAACAAGCGTTGACAATAGTAACGCACATGATACCATAAAGCCATGGTTTATGAAATTCGTGAATATGTGGAGGGCGGAAAGTCCCCGTTCGGCGAATGGTTTGATCGCCTGGATTCCGTGACTGCCGCACGAATTGACCGTTGTATTCGAAGGCTGGAAGCCGGGAATTTCGGGTCGGCAAAATCTTTGCGAGGCGGGCTGTTTGAGCTTCGTCTGCTCTTCGGTCCGGGCTACCGGGTGTACTATGGCTTGGATGGGAAAACGCTGGTGATTCTCCTTGGAGGCGGGGATAAACGGCACCAGTCTGCCGATATTGCCGCCTCCATGGATCGATGGGAACGCTACAAGAAAGCGAAGGTGTGATATGTCTTTGACAAGGGAATACAAAAAGACAGTCCTGGCCCGGATCAAACGCGATCCGAAGTTTGCGCGCGCGCTTTACGCGGAAGCGATCAACGCCCTACTGGAGGGGGAGACTTCCGAGGGGCTATCCATGTTGCGCGACCTGGTGCATGCGGAAATCACGTTTAAAGAATTGGCCCGGCAGACGGGTTTCGACGAAAAGTCCCTGCATCGCATGCTGAGCCGGCGAGGCAATCCAACGTTGCGAAGCCTCGGCGCCATCGTAAAGGCGATCCACGACGACATCGGTTTTTGCCCGCGGGTGACCATTCCGGCATGATCTATTCTGACCACCAGCTTTCGGAGTTCCGCCTTCGCCAGGGCTATGGCGGACACGTCAGCTTGGCCTGAAGGCATTACGCGCAGCCTGCAAAGCTGACTTGACGTCCCTGTTCGCACGGCAACAGCTTGGAAAAGCGGACAATGGGGGCGGCGCACCGGGGCCGCCCCCGTTGGCACTCCTATTTTATAAGCGTCCGAAGCAACTCACTTTGGGTTACTCGCTGAATCAGGGCTGCGTTTTTGCCGGAGAGATGGATGTCCCCCTCGTGACAGAACAGAATTTCCAGCCCTCCATCGGGCGTTGCGATACTCATGTCCGAACCTGCGGGGAGGAAGATGCGTTGGTCAATTGATTCTGCCAAGAATCGGTGCAGCCAAGCAATTCCGACCTCCATCGGCTTGTACAGGAGATCGTTGTGAAGGTTGCTGTGCGTCCCGTATTCAACAGTAAGAATGCAGTCGCCTACCAACTTGCGGATGAGTGCGGGCAGTCCCAGGATGACGGCTTCGACCTCATGCTTTGTCAGGATGCGAGTAAAGACGGCTTTGTCTTCATTCATGCTTCTCCTGTGCCACGCCCCGCCTCAAACTGCGACGCAGAGCGACGCTAGTTTGCAGGCGGATGTTGGGAACCTTCTTTCATTCTCTTCACGACGACAGTAGCTCTCCACCATGCGAGTAGAAACGGTGCGAGTGTGAACGCCGCAAGACAGGCAACATTTTCTCCCCTCGGATGCACGAACTGGAACTCTTTGAAGGGGTCGATGATCAGGTCGTCCCACGTTGCCCAGAAATCCCAGGAAATATGACGCCAAAGAAAGCCCACCGCGAATCCGCCGAGAACCGAAGCAGCCGCAATCAGGGTCCCCGGCAGGCGTCGCCAGAGAAGGCGCGCAAACAAGTGCGTCACGCCGAAAACGGCTGCAAAATGCAACGCGATGCCGGGAAAGGACCACGGCGCTTCATCTCCGGGGAGCGGCGGCAATAGGAAGAATGGTTCCATGTTTCAGTTCCACACGTTGCCCTTGACCGGAGCGGTTTACCGCGTACGGTCCGAGGGCGTGTTCAGACCTTTACGCTTGTCTTTCAAGGTCATGTATATCACGGCACAAGTCCACGTAATAGCAAACAGACCCGCGGCCATGCTGCTGCCGGTGTGAGTCCAATATCAATGGTCAGAAATACTATGGTTTGTATCCTCTTCTTCATCTGCTGTCCGAACAGTATTATTGAACGGAGTTCGCGTACATGTATGCACGGCGCCAATTGCCAGTGCTACTGGTGAAAAATCGTAAGGATTCCATTTCCATCTGGCAAGCGGAAAGTGAGTGCGTACAAATGTTTGCGGATGATTGTACGTCCAACGCTCCTATCGCATCCACCCTCTCCGCCTCGCTCCTTTGGCTCAGGGTGTGGATGTGAGGCCGTGCAGGAGATAGTCCTGCCACGACATGCAGGCGACCAGCGCTCTTTCTAAGGGCTGAGAGGGACGGCGGCTGCGCCGTCCGCCGATTATTTCACACGTTCTGACCCATCACCGCACAACCATTGTCATTAAGGAAGAGCAGCGGTCCCGTAGGTCCCGCTGTACTGGGGGAAATGCTCCAAAAAGTACAGCGGGGGCTGCGAACCCGCTGCTTCTCATACCGCTCAAGCGCCATAATGCGAATTGCTGATCACCGGAACCCCGTGATTGACGGCGGACGGCCCGCGTGGTAGTGGAAGTGACTGCCATGAGCAGTCACTTATAGGAGAAAACACATGGACCCCTGGACCCTGACCGCGCTGGACAAGCTAACCGCCAAGGAACTGCAGGCCGGCCTGCCCCCGAAAATGTTCGATGCCCACGCGCATCTTTACCGGGCGAAGGACATCCAACATGACGCCAAAAAGTTCAAAGACAAATTCAACGAGCACCCCCTGGTCACGACAGCTTTGTGGCGGGAAAAAGTCGGCGGGCAGGTCGGCGCCTCGCGCCTGGTCGGCGGACTGTTCATGCCCATCCCTTCCAGCCCTGCCATGGTTAAAGCCGCCAACGATTTCCTTCTCTCCCAGCTCGAGTTGGAAACGGACAGCCGGGGACAGATCCTCGTCTCCCCGAAGGATCCCCGCGAACAGGTGCTGAAACACCTGGAGCATCCGCGGGTGATCGGCTTCAAGCCCTATCACCTGTTGAGCGGGCTCAAAAACAGCTACGAAGCCCGCCTGAGCCAGTACCTGCCGGAATGGACGTGGGCTCTCGCCCAGGAGCGCGGGCTGTTCATCACCCTGCACATGGTCCGCTCCGCATCGCTCTCCGATCCCGACAACTGGAAGACCATCCGGGCGATGTGTCAAAAATACCCGGGTGTCCGTCTGATCCTGGCGCATTCCGCCCGCGGCTTCAACCCTGCCACCGTCACGGCCGCCATCGGAAAACTGCGCGGCCTCGAAAACATCTGGTTCGACTCCTCCTGCGTGTGCGAGTCGGCGGCCACGCTCGCCATCCTGGAGGAATTCGGGCCCCGCAAGCTCCTCTGGGGCAGCGATTTTCCCTGCGATATGCCCCGCGGCAAATGCGTGTCGGCCGGCGACAGCTTCGTCTGGCTGAACCCGAAAACGCTGCCATGGGCCAAGATCAAGCCGACCTGCCGGCCCATCCTGATCGGCCTGGAGGCCCTGCGCGCCCTGAAGGCAGCCACCGACCTGGCCCATCTCAACAAGGACGACATCCGCGACATCTATTGCGACAACGCCCTGCGCCTGTTCGGGCTCAAGACGGAGTCCGGAACCCTGACGCAGGACCTGTACCGGCACGGCAAGGAACGCATCCCGGGCGGCGTCCAACTGCTCAGCAAGCGGCCGGAAATGTTCGCGCCTGACCAGTGGCCGGCCTATTTCCGGGAAGCGCGCGGCTGCGAGACCTGGGATCTCGACGGGCGCCGCTATCTCGATTTCTCCATCAACGGCATCGGGACTTGCCTGCTCGGCTTCCGGGATCCGGACGTCACGCGCGCCGTTCAGCGCCGCATCGCCTATGGGTGCCAATCCACGCTCAATCCCCCGGAGGAAGTGGAACTGGCCGACCTGCTCTGTCAGATTCATCCCTGGGCCGAACAGGCCCGGTTCGCCCGCACCGGCGGCGAGGTGGCCGCTGTGGCCGTCCGCATTGCCCGCGCCACGACCGACCGGTCCGTGGTGGCCGTCTGCGGTTATCACGGCTGGCAGGACTGGTACCTGGCCGCCAATCTCGGCGATACCGACGCGCTCCGCGGTCTGCTTCTGCCCGGCCTGGATCCGCTGGGCGTGCCCCGCGAACTGCGCGGTTCGACCCGCGCCTTCCACTTCAATAACCGCCAGGAATTCCAGGCCATCGCGGACGAATGCGGGAAAAACCTCGCCGCCGTGGTCATGGAGCCGTGCCGGAATATGGACCCCGAGCCGGGCTTCCTCGAATTCGTGCGCGACCTGACCCACCGCTGCGGCGGGCTGTTGATTTTCGACGAGATCACGATCGGCTGGCGCCTGCACCTGGGCGGCTCGCACCTTCGCTTCGGGATCAACCCGGATATGGCCATCTTCGCCAAGACGATGGGCAACGGGCACCCCATGGCGGCCGTCATCGGCACGCGCGCGGCGATGGCCGGGGCGCACACCTCGTTCATCAGCAGTTCCAACTGGACGGAAAGCGTCGGTCCCGCCGCGGCGGTCGCCACGCTCGGGAAGATGATGCGGGTGGACGTGCGCAAACACGTGGCCCGTATCGGCGCCCAAGTCATGGAGTGCTGGAAACAGCGCGCGGCGCAGCATGGTCTCCCGGTGGTGGTCACGCCGGGCTACCCCTGTGTGCCGCAATTCCGCTTCGAGCACGAGCTGGGGAACGAGCTGAAGACCCTCTACATCCAGCTCATGCTGGAGCAGGGTTTCCTCGCCGGCACCCTGTTCTATCCCACGCTCGCCCATACGGACGACATCGTGGCGCAATTCGACCGGGCGCTGGACAAGATGTTCGCCGAAATCGCGGGCATCGTCGGCCGCGGCAAAATCAAGGAAAGCCTGAAAGGCCCGCCGGCCCACACCGGCTTCCGGCGATTGATCTGATTAAACGGGGAAGAGGGAACTACGAAACACGCGAAAGGCGCGAAAAAAAGCTGGTAAGGGCCACTCAGTGACCGAAGGGATCGAAAGCGTAAGTCGGCCATTCTTGGCTGACTTCCCCCTACGCCCCTTACAAA
>JACQHI010000403.1 GCA_016199105.1 Lentisphaerota bacterium
ATCGTTCTTGCCACCGCGTTCTACGATGACCCCAAACCGTTTTATGACAGCGCGGAGCGCGTGATGGCCAACGTCGAAACAGCGATCAAGAAGATCGCCGCTCTGGACGTCAAGCCGGACTTTCTCTTCTGCGGCTCGTCGGGCAGTCTGATCTGGCAAACGCCCCAAACGTTCCGTGAACTGGCGCTTCCCATTCTCAAACGGACCACGCAACTGGCCGCCGAAATCGGCATCCCCACGCATGTGCATTCCTGCGGGCCGCAAGCGGCCATGGTTCAGATGGCGGCCGAGGAGACCTGTCTGACCATCATCGACCCGCTGGAGATCCCGCCCATGGGCGACTGCAATCTGGCGGAACTGAAGAAGAAGTTCGGCCACCGCATTGTGCTCAAAGGCAATCTGCACACCACGGAGGTGATGCTGCGCGGCACGCCCGAGGACGTGCGGCGCGCTTCCCGCCAGGCTATCGATGATGCCGCCGCCGGAGGCGGGTTCATCCTTTCCACCGGCGATCAGTGCGGACGCGACACGCCGGACGAAAATCTCCATGCCATGGTGGAAACCGCAAGGACGTATGGAAAATACTAGGAGGAATCATTTGTGACAGTCGAACCCCTGTTCACGTTCGCGCATGTGGCCGATACGCACCTGTGGAGTCCGGCCAACACGCACGTTTCGGAGGCGGAACGCATCCTTTGTAACCACCAGAACGACGTGGTCACCCCCCTGGTGCAGTCGCTGAACGCGGCGACAGACCATCCCCGGCCGGATCTTGTGGTGTTCGCCGGCGACAACATTTTTGGCGATTACAACGATTTTGCCATGTGCGAGATCGAGACCCGCCTGCTGAAGGAACGCCTGGACTGGCTGGAAATCCCCTATGCCATCCTCAGCCACAATCACGACACCTGGGGCGAGGATGCGGTTTCCTCGCACATGATTTGCAACTCCGTCTGGACGCCGCCGCCGGGGCACGTGTGGCGCGAGCCGTATGCCGGAACCCAATACCGCCGGTTTTTCGGAGAAGGCGCGCTGTGCTATACGAGGGAGATGCCTGGCGACTTCGTGTGCATTTTCATGAGCGAGCAATACGTGGAACCGGAAACCGGCCTTTTCATCACCCTCGACGCCAAACTGGGCTGGCTGGACGAACGATTGAGGGAAGCCAGCGGCAAGCGCGTACTCCTGTTCACGCATGTCCCGCTGATGTGGCCGCGGCATACGCGGACCCACGACTTATGGCCGGCCGACACGGATGCCGGCGGCAAATTCATGCTGGATCATCGCGCGGCTTTCCGGGTGCGCGAGTTGCTGGCCCGGCACGGCAACGTCATCGAGCATTATTCCGGTCATACGCACGTGCATAGTCATTTGCAATCCGAAGGCACGCACTTTGTCGGGACCGCCGGACTGTACAATGAGCCGGCGGAATACCGGCTCGTGCGCGTGATGCCGGGCCAGATCGCGCACCAATGCGTGCATCCGGCCGCGGTCGGCGTCCGCCCCCAGATATGGAAGCACTGCGTGGACGACTTGCACCCGACTACTGAACTGTTTCACGCCGGACTGCCGCACGAGCGCGACTTTGTGATTGAATACTGAGAGGTCCCCAGCATGCACACACCCACGCCCTCTGTTCCCCCCGCCGCCGACCGCATCCGGTTGGACCCGAACGCGGACTCGGCGTACCCTAAGGGGTTTATCCTCCACGCGTATGCGCCGGATTTGCCGGATGACGTGTTCCGGTTGTGCATCGCCGAATGGATCGGCACGCGCACCGAACAACTGGCGCAGGGGTCGGATGTCAACACCCGCTGGCACGAGGACGAGGACGGGCGCTGGCGCCTGGAGTGGAGCGCTGAGGGCAAGTGCGCCATGGCCCTGACCCTGGCGCCGAGCACCGATGCGATCGAGTTCGCGATTCAGGTAACGAATCTAGGCGGCCGCCCCTGGGACGACACGTTCGCCTTCAACTGCCTCGCCTGCCAGTATGCGCCGACCTTTTGCGACGTGGAGATGCGCCGGACGTTCGCGCATATTGGCCGGAAGGGGCTGTGCCGGCTCGCCGACACCGTCCGCGTCACGAATACCCAGCGCCCCCTGATGCAATTCTATCCGATGGAAGGCAAGGCCGTTCCCGCGTATCTGCGGGGCGATTGGATCGGATGCAGTTCGGACGTGGCGACCCGGCCGTTCATGGCCATCGTCTCGAAGGCGGGGGACAGGGTGGCGGGCATGACCGCCGACAGCGCCTTATTTTTGTTCAACAACGCCGATTATTCCTGTATGCATGTCAATAACGACGCCGGCCGGCTCGAGCCCGGTCAGTCCCGGACCCTGCGAGGCCGGATGTGCATCATGCAGGGGACTTTGAACGATTTTCTCCGGCGCGCCGCGGCGCCCTATGCCGCGATGGAAGCCCTATAAACGGATCGGTAAACCCGGCCGAAAAAGGGGAATATATGGAAAACCATGCGATTCAGGAATTGCCGTTGGCGGACAGGATGATTGCCCCGTGGTCGCCGCCGGCGCATTACGAGACGTACCGGCGCGTGCTGGTCTCGCCGACAATCAATATCCCGCCCGCCTTCAAAGGCTATGGCGGCTGGAACGGCTGGCCTGAAGCGATCCGCTTGCGGAACGGGGACTTGTATGTCGCCTTTTGCGCCGGGTACGATCATGCCTCGATACGGACGCCGTTCGACGCACACCCCGACTATGTGGCGGAAGTCAAACGAAAGTTGAAGACGATGGGGGCGCCCATGCAGGCATGGACGTTCGATTGGGATTGCCCGACGGGCGGCCAGATCATGTGGATGCGCAGCCGCGACCACGGCGCCACCTGGACGCGTCCGCGGCCGTTTCCGCTTATACCCCGCCTCGGTTACTACGTATCCCACCTGCTCCAGCTCCGCGACGGGGGCCTGCTCGCTACGGTGCGCGGTCAATGCTGCTTGGGCTTTTTCGAGCGCATGCCGGTGAACGCCCTGGAGTTCGCGCGCATGGCGATGAATCGCTTTCCTTCGGAAACGATCTTCCTCCGCAGCGACGACCACGGCGAAACCTGGCGAGAATGGAGTCGCATGCGGGGACCTTGCCTGATGATGGACGCCCCGTACGCGCTTTTTGAGACTCCAGATGGCGCGCTCATGATGCTGATTCCCGGCCAGCCCATTCCGTTTGGCCCAGGCTGGCCCGCGGCGCCGGATCAAGCCGCGGCGCAATGGATCATGCTGGCCATGCGATCTGAAGACCAAGGCCTGACGTGGACAACTGTCTCGGCCTTTGGCCTGGAGCATTTCGACGCCAACGAGGGCTGTGGCGGATACCTGCCGGACGGCAGTATCGGCTGCCTGACGCGCCCCACCTCGGCGTGGTTTCAATCCCCTGACCATGGC
>JACQHI010000386.1 GCA_016199105.1 Lentisphaerota bacterium
CCCCAGTACAGCGGGACCTATGGGACCGCTGCTCTTCCATAATGACAATTGCTGATTGATTGTCAGCCAATATCTTTCTCCATCAGTCTGAACTTATTACCCTTTTTGTCTTATACCACAAAGGCGGTCGGCCTTCAAGCGCCATTTCGGGAAAAAACTCTACGGAACCCGCGCCTGGCCGCGGCCCCGGCCGAGCCGGACCATCGCGCGGCCGCTCACGGCCCCGCCGCCGCAACTGACACCCTTCACCTTTTCCGGATTCAGGATCACCACGTCGCGGCCGAATGGCGTCGAGATTTCCACCGCCTCGGTGCGCCACAGGCCGCCGCCCCGCGTCGGAAGCGGCGTCACCGACACCGCCGGCGGCTTCCCCTGGAACGGAAAGAGCACCGTCGTGAATCCCGAGATTCCCGTGTGGTTGATCGGCATCCAACGCCGCGCGCGCAGGTTGTACCGGTCGTAGGCCACCCCCAGGTGCGCCACCTCCGCTCCGCCGAAATCCTTCCCCGTGTCCTGCCGATGCAGACCTTCCGTCCTCCCCTGAACCACCCAACAGGCGGTCCGCCCTTCCGTCCGGACCGCCCCCGGTCCCACGACCCGGAATGGCGTCGGCGCGTGCCAGTATTGCGAGATCGCCAGGTTGAACTTGGCCGAGTTGATATTCTCCACCGCGTCCAGCACCACGGCGTAGCCCGGATCCTTCACCAGCAGGACGGTGCGGCGGATTTTCGCCTCGATGTTGGGCGACACCGGCGAGGCGTCACGCCCAAACACGAAGAACCGGTACGCGCGGTGATAGGCCGAGAAATACTCGACCGTGTCATTGGAAAACCACTGCACGTCCTGCCCTTCCACCAGCCGGCTGTCATAGACCATGCCGTCAATGAGCGCCAGGTTGTGGCTTTCCGGCGCACGGAACAGCTGGTCCAGGGGATTGGCATACGGACCGAACCGGCACAGTTCCTCCAGCAACGGCTCTCCGAACGCCCAGAGATTCAGGCTCAACAGGTCCCAGTGCGAATGCCAGCCGCCGAATGTTCCGAAGTTGAGATTGAGGAAGGTGGAACGCGGGGTATCCCCGTTGCGCAGGATGGCGAAACCGGACGGCTTCAGCAGATAACCGCGCGTCCGGTCAACCCCCAGGAACGGATCCTTCTTGTATTCCGGCAGGCAACGCGCCATCGCCTGGATGGTCGGCAGGCGGTCATGCGTGCTCCAGCCGGCATCGCCGTAGGTGGGGAAGGCGTAGGCCGGAGGCGGCCCGAGAGTCTTCAAATACCATTGGCAGGCCTGCCGCAGGCGGGCGACGATTTCCTTGCCGTTCCGTCCGAGACCGCCCGTCCGTCTCCCGATCTCGACGGCCCGGCTCAGCGTCGAGACATGCATCGTGCCATAACCCCAAACCCGCTCGAGGTTGCCGCCATCGTCGAAAAAGCCTTCCCGTGCATGCCGGACCAGGAAACCGACGGCCTTGCGTTCCCAGGCGGCGGACTCCTTGAACTCGGGCAACGCCCGGGCAATGTGAAAATGGGAAATCGTGGCCACGGCGAAGGAATTCACGCCCGACTGAAAGGCGGTCATGCTGTGCTGGAGATACCGGCCGAATCCCAGAAACGTCTTCAAAACGCCTTCGATGGTTTCGGCGGGAAGCGGCCCGCCCTGGAGCAGCGTCAGATAGGCGGCCAACAGGGTCGGCCACTTCGCGGCGATGCCGAGATGCCCGAAAATACAGTGCTGGAGCACGGATTCCCACTTGGGATGACGGCGCGTGCCCTCATAGTATTGCCCGAGAATGTCGATCAGAAAACGGCGGTAGCGCTCATCGCCGGTCTGAATAGCGGCGGTAATGGCCGGACCCAGCCAGCCCAGGTAATGAAACCCGTGCGTGCAATCCGAAGGCAATTTGTCGGGCGCCCAGTCAATTACCTTCCCGAACTGGAACACCTGAGTGTGCCAGGTCGCGATCTTATGGTTCAGCAGGTCCTTGAGCCCCTGAGGCGACGGCGGCGCCGATTTCCGTTGCGCGGTCCGGATGACCTCCCACTCACCGGCAAGCGAGACCTTGTGATACTCGGCCAGCGCCCGGTAGGCGTCGGCGCGGTGTCCGTTGCGTCCCAGTTTTATGGCGGTTTTCAGCAGCCCGGCATGGCGCCCCCCCTTCGGAACTTTCAGGGAACCCCAAAAATCTTTTTCGCTGATCTGTGAGATACGGGCGGGTATGGCCATGCGTTTCATGAAGTCTCCTTGGGTGAAGCAGGAATTCTGCCGCGTTGCCGTCCGGAAATCAACTGAATTTACCTCTTTACATCCACAACAGGGGCGTATAACCTTCTCTTTATGTCTGAAAGAGGGGTGTGTTATGAAGAGATCGGCCGAATTACACATGGCTGCATGGCTTCGAAAATCCAGCCGTAAGCCCTTGGTTATCAGGGGCGCACGGCAGGTCGGAAAGTCAACCATGGTTCGGCAGTTTGCCCAATGCCAGCATCTTGACTTGAATGAGATCAATCTGGAAAAACATCCGGAACTCAACGACGTCTTCCGCTCATTGGACACCGGAAAAATATGCAGGGAGCTCGAAGGCCTGCTGGGCCGAAACCTTTTCGGTGAAAACGCCCTGCTCTTTCTGGACGAGATTCAGTCTGCTCCCTGGGCACTGCAGGCATTGCGCTATTTCCATGAAGAGAAGCCCGATCTCCCGGTTGTGGCGGCCGGATCACTGTTGGAGTTTGTGCTTTCGAAGCACAGTTTCTCAATGCCGGTGGGGCGTGTCGAGTATCTTCACCTGGGTCCCGTGACTTTCGAGGAATACCTGCTTGAAGTGGAAAGCAGTCTGCTCCATTACGTGACCGGATTCCGGCAAGAGCTACCGCAGACCGTTCATACCCGTTTGCTTGAACGACAGCGTGAATACCTCGTGATTGGAGGGATGCCGGAAGCCGTCGCAGCCTTTGCCGCCAGCAAGTCCCTGATCGAAGTGGCGGATGTGCAAAGGTCCATCGTCGCGACCTATCAAGATGACTTCGCGAAGTACGCCTCCCAGTCAGCGTTGCACCGGTTGCAAAGAGTCTTCAATGCCGTTCCCCGCATGGTGGGGCGGAAAGCAAAATATAGCGCTATCGCCCGCCACGAAGCCTCACGCGAGGTCAGAGCCGCCCTGGATCTGCTGATTAAAGCCCGGGTGGTAAGCCCGGTGTACCACAGTCACTGCTCGGGAGTACCGCTTGACGCGGAGATTGACGAAAATACGTTCAAGCTCCTTTCCCTTGATGTCGGTCTGATGAACCGTCAATGCGGGCTGGACTGGACGGCGATTTCCTCCATGGATGAGCGCGAGCTGGTGAACGAGGGTCCCATTGCGGAGCAGTTTGTGGGCCAGCATCTCTTGTATGCCGATGGCGGACACGAGCCGCCCCGGCTGTGCTATTGGCTGCGTGAGGGAAAGACTGCGAATGCCGAGGTTGACTACGTCGTCGCGCGAGGAAGGCAAATTATTCCCGTGGAAGTCAAGGCAGGCAAGAGCGGATCCCTCAAATCCGTCTTTCAGTTTGCGGCAGAGAAGAAAACGACCTTGGCGGTCCGGTTCGATCTGAACCCGCCATCGCTTCAGCATATTGCCCACAAGTGGAATCGGACGGAAGCGGGGACAGAGATTCTCGAACTGTCTCTGCTATCCCTCCCTCTCTACATGGTTGGCCAACTCTGGCGGTTGCTCGACGAGATGAGTTCGATGAAAAGCGGTTGATCCCGTCTTTCTCATTTTTTCGTCTCGCCCGCCAGCTCCAGGCCGCTGAGGATCGGGGCGGTTTCCGGCGTGAGTGGGCCGCGCGGAATGAACTCCAGTGTGAGCGTGTCGCCCGCCGTAACGCCCTTGAATTCCTTGACCAGCGCCTTTCGCGGTCCGCCGGCTTCTTTGACGATGTCGAAATCCTTGAGCGCCACCCGGTCCTGAAGCTTCACATCGAATACGCGCCGGCCGGCCTTCACCGCCTCGTCCGGCTCCGCGAAATGCAGGCGCACGGTGAACGGCCGCGCGTAGAGCGGCTTGAGCGCGTCGTATTGCACCGGCACAAACTGGAGGCAACGCCCGCGGCCGCTCCCGCCCAATCCCACCAGCGCCTCGCCGAGATTGTACCGACTGCTCATCTGGACGTTCAAGGCAAGCGTCTGGCGATCCAGCCCGGCATCGGCCAGCATCTTCCATGGAATCGCCAGTTCCGTTGTGAACGCATTCGTGCCCGCCGTTACAGCGCTTGACCAGGCGGCGTTCCAACGGACCTCGTACGGCTTGTTGCTGACGCTCAACGCGTCGTACTGCGCCCCGCCCGTCGTCACGCCAAGATAGAGGGAATGCGCATCGGTCGCGTCGCTCAAAAAGAGTTCCAGATAATTGCCCACGAGGCCTATCGGCGTATCGCGATTTGTGATGGACATGTTCCAGGCTGCCACATTGCCTTTCGCATCCACCTGAGACGGTTCAACAACGCCCAGATAGAGGTTGTCCGCATCGTACCGCAGAAACACCCGTGTCTTGGTGACCTCCATGGTCGCGGCCGGTTCGCCCGCCCAATCGGCCTCGTCCAGCTTGCCATCCACCTTCAGCGACGCCTTGACCGGCGTGGCCAGAAGCGGTTTCAGAAAATTCAGTTTCATCACGGCCTGCTGAATGCCGCGATAGCCGGAGGCATAAATCCAGGGACGGTCCGTGCCTTCAAACCGATTCCGGTCGGCATTCATCCGATAGGGCCCGAATTCGCCCGCCTGTCCGTCAACTGACGGACGATCAGGCGCAGCCACCCGGATATCGAGAGGAACCGCCATGGCCATCCCGTCGCCCTTGGCCCCCTGGGCGATGCCGGGAACGTTATGCCAGCCTATGCCGCCGGGAATATTCGGCGACGTATCCGTCAGCGCCGGCCGGGGAAAGCCCAGCCAGAGCGCGCCGCCGCCGTCGCGCCGGTCGCCGGGCGCGCCGAGGTTGATCGCCGCCTGCCGCACCTGGCTATCCGCCCGCCATTCGCTGAAAACGGCCCAATCCTCGTTTAGCCGCTCCTCGGCCGGCGCCAACGCCACCGAGGTCAGAAAATTATACGAACAATCGCAGCCGGCGCCGCCATCCATGGCGAAATAGATGCCGTTCGCCGCCATGAAAGACACGCCGCAACTCGCGCGGACCCCGCCGATAAACCGCACACCGCTGTCATCCGCAAAATCATAGATACTCAGATACGCGCCGCGCCTCAACACGCTGCTGGCGGAAAGATTATAACCGCCGCAGCCGTCGCCCGTTTTCCATGACTTCAGGGCGGGAACGCCCGTCAGCGGATGCACGCGGAGACTGCTCCGCACCGCCGAGTTCATGTTCTGAGTCCTGCCTTTCCTCTTTTCCGCCGGCAAATCCTCCGGCTTCCCGGCCAGGAGGACCGGCGCGGCGGGCGCCGTCGCGGGCACGGCTTTCGTGAACACGTTAGCCCAGCCGTCGTTGATGCCGTCCGCGAACGGATTGCAGAACAGACAGCCCCGGCTCTGCGCGGGCCGCGTGATGAACGGGAAATTTTTGTTTTCAGCGAAGACCGACAGCCGGACGGCGAATCCGAACGATTCCGGCTCCTTCCCGCCCAGCGTCTTCAGGCCCGCCTGCAGCGTTGTGCGCAGCACTGCGGGCAGGTCCGCCCACGCCAACTTGACCGTGGTCACCACACCGGACGCGCTCAACCCCGCCTGCGCCAAGGATCCGGTGGGCAAGCCGGCGGTTGCCGAGATGGGAGGGGCATCCACACCCTTCCCCGGACGCCACAGAACGGCGGCCGTTTCTCCGGTGGCCACCAGGATCCGGTAATGATAGACGGGCGGGTCATAGAGGCCCAGCCGCTGATCCAGAGGCCGGAAATCCAGGAACACGCCCCACTCCTTTTGCATCTTGGCAAGAGGTTTGTCGGTGGTCAGCGTCACCACGAGACCGTCCTTGTCCTTCGCCAACGCGACGGAGCCACCCTCCTTCTCGCCGTCCTTCTCCTTGAATGTGATGGGCCATGATGGCGACGACGGCAGGGCAAACTGCGGCGGAGGGGCGTACGGGGCGTAGATTTTTTTCTGCCGGCCGGTGGCGGGATCCAGCAGAAAAACGGCCCCGTTGGTGGAACCCCGCCAGAAAGCCGACGCCAGGGAGAGCATCACGTCCTCGCCATCCGCCCTCACGCCGCCATGTCCCGACGGAGCGAACGGGAGCGGACGCACCCACCAGTTCCAGCCGTTATACGCGTCTACGGCGGTGAGCGTATGGTCCCCGATGGCGAAGAACCGGCC
>JACQHI010000387.1 GCA_016199105.1 Lentisphaerota bacterium
GTTCATTGATCGCCTCCTTGTTATGGCGATCAATCTAGCAGGCGGCCTCCACCGCTTTCACGCACAGTTGCCGAAAGGACACGAGCTTCGTTAGGCTGATCCAGATCGTCAGAATAAACTCCGAGAAGGTCACTCATTTGCTGCGGGATGAGACTCTTCGTGCGACTACGGCACTCCCTCTGCCTGACGAGAGGCAATCGTCCAAGGTTATTCCGTGCATTATCCGTTTGTTTCGAGGGGTCGCGAATGGCAAGAGGAATATCAGCGCATTCCGGCTGTCGGTATTCCTCAAGAACCAAGGGTTGCCGCTCAACATCATGCTCAAAACGCTTGCCGGGTGGAATGAAGCCAACCTCCCTCCATTAAATGAGACGGAACTCCGCCGCACAGCGGAGCAGGTCTATAGGCGCGACTATCATGGCTATGGCTGTGCAGATCCTCAAATGAGGGAGTTCTGCCGCCCTTATGATTGTCCGATTCACCGAGCGCGATCTCGGCAATGTTCAGGCAACATAGCCGCAACTAATCCACAAGAGATGGCCACGACATGAGTCTCCACGCTCTGATACTGGCGTTTACAGGGATCACATGAATCAGCCGACACAGAAGGCAATAAGGGCAATAATCGCAACAGATGAGAGCATCTTGCCTGATCAACGTGATGCCGCGCTGTCCATATTGAATGGGCGCATGCCGCAAAATGGGCCAGTATCGCTGCTCTTGACCCAAAAACAGGCGGCAAGTCTTCTTGGAATTTCCCGATTCACCGTCTGGCGCATGACGCAGGAGGGGAAGCTCCATCCGGTCAAGGTGCACGAAACTCTCCGTTATCGCCGCGCAGAGATTGAGAAGATAGCCGACGGCCCGCCAGCCTGATCTCTGCTTGGTCTTCGCATTTCCTTTTTGTCTTCCATTCGTGAAACGGCTGACCTATATTGCGCTCATGTCTTCAGGATTGCATGGCCGCCGGGGGTTCGAGCAGGCACCGGTTGACGGGTGGAGTAATGGGAACGGTGCTGTTACGGTTTTTGTAACGTAGCGCGACGTTTCTTTGAGTACAAATAGGCAAAAAAGCCAAATTACCCGTGCTATAATAGTAAAAATGCAGACTCTGAATCTGCTTGCCTAGGTTCGAATCCTAGTCCGGCAGCCCTCCATTTCTATCCCTCTCCTGCGAACTAGATCATCGTTTAGACCAATAAAATCAATGATTTTATCGATATCTGCGTTTTGCTGTCCGTCCCAATCGGTCGCCCGATGGCACTTCCCGTCTTTGATGGAACAATGCGCGAAAAGCAACCATAAAGCAACCAAGGCTGTGACTGTATTTTGCCCCATAGGCCGTTCCGTCGCCAATTCGACCCTCAGTCCGCCCGCGAAAACGAATGGCGTTTTCAAGCTATGGGGTGCTACCGGATAAAAAACAACTTGTAGCATACGTTATGTCTGCTATATTGTATCCATGTCGTTGGATAACGCCAAAGCGATTGAGGGCGCCTTGCAGCGGCTGGGCAAGCGGCTTGTGTATGATCACGTGGAGCCGATCGCGCTGCTGGTCTGCGGTGGCAGCGCCTTGAATGTGTTGAATATCGCCTCCAGGACTACCCGGGATGTCGATGTTCTGGCTGTGGTGCGGGAGAGGCCCGGGAGCGTTCGCCTCCATCATTCCGGGCCGTTGCCCAAGGCATTCTGCCGGGTGGTGATGGAGGTCGGGCGCGATTTGGGGCTGCCTGCGGACTGGCTCAACATGGGATATGAAGACATCCGTCGAACAATTCCGGACTAAATTCACGGAAGCGATTCTGAACTTCGTTTGGCGTCAATGGTCCCAGATCGGCGTTGCCGGTTCGGTGAAAAAGAGCGATCCCTGGGTCATTGACGTCGAACCCCTGCTGGCGTTTACATCGGAGATCGCACGCCATGATGCCCGCATGTTCGATGAGGTCATGGACTGGCTCGTTGTGAACGGGGAGTGGATCAATGCCCAGCGTTTGTCAACCATCCTTCACCAGGACGAAGTCGGCGACAAGGCGGTTGTCGGCGCGCTGGCGTTCTGGATGATGGAAAAAGACAAATCCATGAAATGGCGCGGGTTGGCTGCCCGAATGAAGCCGTATTCCCGAACGCCGGCCGAACCGCTGTTATGGGGCTCATCCACCCGGGGCGCTGCGCCGCATAAACGCCCTGACGATCATTTTCGGCGTTATGGACTCCTGCGTCCGCCGATCCAAACACGCGGGCTCACGCAGCCCGTCAACATGAAAGAGCCGGCGGCTCTGGCATTCAAATGCCGGGCGGTGTTTGGCATCGGAATCCGGGCGGATGCGATGGCTTTTCTCATGGCCTCCGAGGGGACTCACGCGCGGCGCATGGCCGAGATCCTGGGCTATAACCACATGCGGGTTCAAGCTGTGTTGGTTGGGCTGGAAGAGGCCGGCGTTGTGGCGATGCGCCCGGTGGGCAGGACAAAGCAATACCGGCTTGACCGGGACAAGTGGTGGTCCGTGCTCATGGGGGAGAGGCAACCCTGTCCTTGTTGGGTGAACTGGAGGTCCCTGATTCGCGGGCTGTCCGTGCTGTGGCGGGCGACATGGGCCTTGGACGCATTACGAGCCGATGACTACATTTTCTCGTCCAAGATGCGATCGGCTATGCGATCGGCACGGAACGATTTGCATGCCGGAGGTCTCGGCATCGAGGTCGAAGACGACAAGGGGCTTGTTGCCGAGGCGTATCTGCGCGTGTTCCTTCGGGATATTGAGGCCATGCTGAGAATCCTGGGCGCATGAAATATGTGCCGGCGTCTTGGATGTCCTGTGAACGTCCGCGTCAGCGCTTCCACCAGGCGCTCGGCACAAATGCGTGGCGTCATGGCGGCTGTCGGCGAGTCAGAAACGTCTGTGTAAATGGAGTGAAAATCATGGAACTGATCAAAACGCTGTCCAGTGCCCAAATCCGGAAGATCCAGGCGGGCACCGAGGATCTCCTCGAAAACACCGGCTTCTTTGTCGGCCACAAGGCGCTGCTCGCCAAGTGCAAGGCCGCGGGCGCGATCGTGGATGACGTCCGGTCCCATGTGCGGATTCCGCGGAAACTGCTGAACGAACTCCTGGCCTCGGTGCCGTCCACCTATACGATCGGCTGGCCGGACGGCTCCCGGCATGAGATCGGCGGCGGTCGGCAGAAGATCCTGGCCATCGTCACCGACCCCTGGATCGCGGATTACGCCACGCGGAAGCCGCGGCGCCCCTCGCTCGCGGATGTGCGCGCGCACACGATCCTCGCGCAGCGGCTGGAGGATGTCGCGATCATCAGCCGGATGGATTTTCCCGTGACCGACGCGCCCGGCCCGGCGTCCTCCCTGCGCGCGCTGGAGGAGCACCTGCTGCACCACCGCAAGCACATGCTGGTGATCGTGACCTCGCTGGAGAGTTGGCGCCAGTGGCTCGAGATCGGCGCCATCCTGGCGCCGGGCAAGAGCCTGGCCGAAAGCCGGCTGTTCAGCGCGGCGGTCGCGGTGGTCTCGCCGCTGTCCCTGGTGGACTTCAACGCGGAAATCCTGTTGAGCGCGGCGGAGCGCCATTTTCCCATCGTGCCCACGATCTGCCCGATGGCCGGCAGCACGGCGCCGTATTCGATGGCCTCCACCCTGTTGATCGGGAACACGGAGAGCATCATGGTGGCGGCGCTCTCCCAGATAGTCAGCCCAGGAACCCCGTTCCAGTACGCCAGCGGGTTGTCCGTGACCGACATGCGCTCCATGCATGACCTGTATTATACGATGGACAAGGTTCTCTGGAAGACCGCCGCCGTCCAGTTGGCGAAGGCCTATAGCATGCCCGTCACCGCGGAATGCGGGGGCGCCATGAGCTGCCGCACCGATCCGCAGACCGGCGCGGAGGGAATGTTGTTCATGCTGGCCGCGGCGAATTCCGGGGCCGACATTCTCGCCGGGCTCGGGTCCTGCTATAACGCCAACGGCATGTCGGCGGAAATGATGATCCTCCAGACCGCCTGGCTGGAAGCGGCCCGATACCTCGGCAAGGGAATCGACACCCATGCCGGGCGCCTCGGCCTGGACAGCATCCGGCGCGCCGGTCCCGGCGGGAACTTCGTGGATGACGCCATGACGGTGAAACTCCTGCGCGCGGGGGAGTTTTTCGCGAACGACCTGTTCGATGTCTCGGGGGAGTTCGGCGACGGGCCGTCCATGCTGGAGCGGGCGCACCGGAAGGTCGGGGAGCTGACGGCCGGCTTCCAGTCGCCGGTTCCCGCGGCCATTCAAAACGACCTGCGCGCCTGGTTCGACAGGGAATGCGCGAAAGCGAAATGAGGATGGATTTAGGCGATCGGGTTACCCCATTCATCCACCATCCCCCACGAGGGTTGGGGGGTATATAACTTTTCTTCCTCGCTGAAGGGAAAGAAGTTCACTTCGGGTTCACCGAAGTGGAAGTGGAAAATATACTCACGGGCCGCTTCCACCTCGTAAAGCGCCGTGGCCTGGGCGATGCCCATGGCCACAAATCCTATCAGCAGCACCTTGTTCATCGAGCCCTCCTTCCAAAGTGGGCAAACGCTGCTACTCTGCGAAGTGGAGAAGTCCCTTCGCTACGAAGCACGAGCCACAACCCAGTGATTTTTTTAACCACGCCAGCCGCTGCCCGAGCTCAGCGAGTGGAGCGGAAACACACTAAACACACGAAAGTTCGGAGAATCGATTTACGGAAGTGCTATGGGGAGTACGACAGAATCATTGGTGACAGAATCATTTCGACCGGCATTCGTTTCTCCATTTTTAATGGTTTTGCTGTAAATGATTTTGTCAACGACTTCTGAAGGACGACGTATGGTTATCTCGTTTTTTATAGCAGTTCCTGCTGTATCAGGTACTAAAGGTCCGCCGACTTGGTTGATGGGATGCGGTAATTCTTCAGGATACGCTCCTCGGCGGCCTTGGGCTGGGCGGTGTCCAGCGCCACGACCATTCCATCATCGAATTCGAACGTCAGATATTTCTCGGTGTTGGCTTCAACCTTCGCCATCAGGTCAGTCAGGGTAACATTGATGATGCAGCCCGACCCCGCGCTCTCGCTCGGCAGATCGATCCAGGGAACGGGGTAATACGGGCTGGACTGCACGGTGAAAATCTTGACCACCGAGTCGAGCGGCGCCGCCCAAGCCCCCTGTGCCAGTATCAGCAAGCTCATAACCCCAATCGCCATTGTTGATGTTTTCATCACGATCCTCCTTGTTGGTTCATCGTTTTCATGTCTGTTAATGATCAAGCCGCCAGTCCGCCGTTTTTCCGGTTGATAGCCGGTATTTGCGCATTTCTTTTTCACGTCCAAACCATCAGGCGAGCGCCGGTTCTTTCGCCACGGGTTGCACCGGATGCCGGGCGCATGCACGCCCAAGGCTTTCGCCTTCCGGCCGGCCGGGCATGATCCGGGGCGCGTCAACCAGATAGAGTGTATGGCGGGCGCGCGTGACCTCACGCGGCGATAATCCAGGGTTTTTCAGCAGAATCTAGGTTAAACCGTTGACCCCTACCGCTCTAATGCGCCAAGGACTTGCGGGTGGATATTCATACAGATTAAAGATCGCGGGAGGGTCGCAATCCTTTGCGACCGTCTGCCAGGGAGTTTTGCAGGGGATGGCTTGCGGAGGCAGCAATTGACAACACGCTATCTTGGATTGACAACCAAGGGATCGAACGATAGCCTGTTTGTGTTTTTATCCAATCCTGTTTATGGCTTATATGTGTAATAATCCAATGGTGTTAAGATGAAACGACTTGCTGAAACGTGGCTTGTTGAGTGGAAAAATAGGATCGAAAGAAAGCCGCTGCTCATGCGTGGCGCCCGGCAGGTGGGTAAGACTTACCTCGTGGAAACGTTTGGGAAACGCTGTTTTCGCTCGCTGCTGTCTGTCAACCTGGAGAAACAGGAAGATATCCATCCCTTGTTCGATCGGATGGACGCGAAAATCATGGCTCAAGAGCTGGGATTGTACTTCAACCAACCAGTCCTGCCGGGTCAGACTTTGCTTTTTCTGGACGAGATTCAAGCGTGTCCAAAGGCCATTGCCTGCCTCCGCTACTTCCATGAAGAGATGCCCGACCTGCACGTTGTCGCGGCGGGCTCACTCCTGGATTTCAACCTCCGGGAGTTCAAGCACTCCGTCCCGGTTGGGCGGATCGAGTACCTGCACCTGCAGCCTTTATCGTTCCAGGAATTTCTGATGGCGCTGGGCGAAGGCGCGGTGGCCGATCGTCTGGCGGCGTATCATGTGGGCGCCGATCTCGGCGACGCCGTGAGCGCCAAATTGCGCGATCTTCTGAGACTCTATTACTTCGTTGGCGGCATGCCGGCCGCCGTGGCGGCGTATGCGCAGCGTCATGACTTGCTGGAGGCGCAACGGATTCTGGCCTCGCTTGGGACGACTCTGGAGGATGACTTTGCCAAATACGGAACGCGCGCCCAGCAACGGAACATGCGGCAGGTCCTGCGCCACATCCCCCGCCATATCGGCCGGAAGGTCCGGTATGTCAACATCAACCGCGAAGCGCGTTCCGTCGAGTTAAAGACGGCCGTTGAACTACTCGAACTCAGCCGGCTTGTGACACGGGTTCGCCACAGTTCAGCCAATGGGATTCCGCTTGCCGCCGAGGCCTCGGAAAGCCATTTCAAGCCTCTGTTGCTTGACATCGGGCTTTGCAACAATCTCTGCGGCCTGAGCCTGACGGCCGCGGCGGAATTGCTCACGGTGCAAGAGGGAGGGCTTGCGGAGCAATTTGTCGGACAGGAACTGCGCGCCCTTGGACCGGCTTTCGAGGAGCATCCGCTGTTTTACTGGCACCGTGAGGAGAAAAATGCAAACGCCGAAGTGGACTACCTCTGGGCGCACGAAGCGCGCATTGTTCCGGTGGAAGTTCGCGCCGGCAAGTCGGGCAGTCTCAAGTCGTTGCAGGTGTTTCTGGCCGAAAAAGGGCGGGATTTTGCCGTGCGACTGAACATGGACAAGCCTTCGGCGGGGTCTTTTTCGATGGCCGTCGGCGGAAAGGGCGGAGCGCGTAAACTCTCCTACACGTTGCTTTCCCTGCCGCTCTACCTGGCCGGACAGATGGCTCGGCTGATCAAAGAGCATTTTGAATCGTAATCAGAGGAAGTTATGGGCCGCTTTCGATGGAAAACTTGGAGCCGTGACCCGCTATGACCCGGTATGACCCGCAATGACCCGATTATCCGGAATCGGGTCACGAAGCTTGACCCGATTAAGGCTTGATTGTCTGGTGGGAGGCGGAAACTGAAGCCGGCGGAATTCTTGCCGCAAGGAGGCTCAAGCGGCGCACCTGCCCGCAATGTTGCGCGAAACGCTTCGCATAGCGCTGCAGGCGGGAGGCGGATGGGGTGGAGACGAAGGGGGCCGAAAAACCTGGTGTTTTTTGCCTTTTGCCCTGCGCAGCGTCAGCGCACAAAAGCGGTATCCGGATGGGCTCAAAACCCTTCAACTCCCGGAGCGCCTGGGCGATGGCGGTTTTTATAGTGTCAGCTCTCCGTCCGCCCGCGATTAAATCTACATCGAAGCCGGTGCTGATCCTCCATAATAGGAAAAATAATAAGTCAAAAAATAAATAATAAATCTTCTTGATTTAATATCGCCAATATGGTGTATTTTAAAAACATGAAGGCAAATCATCGTTTAGCCGAATACTTGGAGAAGATTGTTGGAAATCCTGTCACCCTGCGGCAACTACCCGCGGGTCGGGTGTCCGGACTTCCGGTTTTTCTGACTGCTGACTACCGTTTCCTCGAATGGCGTTGGCTTGATCAGCTACTCATTCTGGCTCACGCGGAATCCGACAACGTGCCATCCGCGACCGATCTTAAATCCAGGCACACTCTTCTGGTAGAGCAATTGAAATGTCCGGTGGTTTTCGTATATCCGGCGTTGGATGCCTACCGCCGCAATCGTTTTGTCCATTTGGGTTTGCCTTTTATTGTGCCCGGGCTTCAACTCTTCATTCCGCCCTTTGTGAACCTGTGCGAGCAATTCCAACGCCTGACAAAGTCCATGAAACTCTCCGCTGCCGCCCAGGTTACGGTCCTGTTTCAACTCTTGCGCCCTCAAGCCGATGGTTCTCTGCTGAATCAGTGGGCCGAACGGCTTGGCTATTCCGCCATGACCATGACCAAGGTTCGCGACGAACTGGTTGCCAATCGGTTATGCGTGCGCGAGGATGGAGCCAAGCCGCGCGGCCTCCGGTTCCTCCATCAAGACCGCTCTCTATGGGAAGCCGCCCTTCCATTCCTACGATCTCCCGTCAGGCGCACCTGTTGGGCAAAGTTTCAAAAACCGCCGCCTGCATGGATTCTTGCCGGACTCACCGCCCTGTCAAAACGCAGCCTATTGGAAGATGATCCGCTCCCAACCTATGCTTGTCACGTAAACGAGTGGAAAAGAATGATTGCTTCCCGGTCTATCCGCAAACTGGACCATCACGACGAAGCGTCCGCCAGTGTCGAGTGCTGGCGCTATGATCCAGGACTCCTGGCCGAGGACGCCATGGTGGACCGGCTCTCTTTGTTTCTGAGTCTTGCAGATTCCGCCGATGAGCGAGTGCGTCTGGCCTCCAACTCTTTATTGGATGGCATGACATGGTAACCGGCATGGAAACCTTCAAACGGCATTTCGCCGGATTCGAGGATTCGTTCGTTCTCATCGGTGGCGCCGCCTGCGATCAATGGTTCACCCGTTTCGGAGGACGCTTTCGCGCCACCAAGGACATTGACATGGTCCTGGTTCTAAAAGCCGTCCAGACACATTTCTTTCCCCGCTTCTGGACGTTTATCAAGAATGGCGGTTATGAAATCGGCCAGCGTGCCGGCGGACAACGAACATACTTCCGTTTTATCAAACCTTCCACGGCACATTATCCCAAAATGATCGAACTGTTTTCCATAGCGCCGGTGGAAATCGGGCTCTTGCCCGGACAGTATGTCGTTCCCATTCCCGTCGAAGAGACCCTCTCCAGCCTTTCCGCCATTCTCATGGATCCCGATTATTACGGGTTTATCATGGGCCAGAGAGACTTGGTGGATGGCTTGCCGCTTATCAAACCCGCCGGGCTGATCGCGCTCAAGGTCCGCGCATGGCTGGACCTCGCCCTGCGTCGCTCGCAAGGCGATACGAAGGTCAAGAAAGACGACGTGAACAAGCACCGATCGGATGTTTTCAGATTGGCATCCATCCTGCCGACCGGCGAGCAACTGGATCTCCCCCTAAAAGTAGCGAGGGACCTTGGCGCCTTTCTGGCGGCACTTTCTACCGAGTCGCCCGAATGGCCAGCCGTCCGGCAATCTCTGGACAACAGTGGCATTCGCATGACGCTGTCCGATTTGCTCGGTATTATGAAAGCGTATTTTCAGGTAAAAGATTGAACTATCCAGAGGTCCGCGTCGAGAGTCAGAAGCCGCTGCCCGAGCGCAGCGAGTGGCGCGGCAAGTGGCCACTTGGCCCGTCGGCTGCCGGGCCGACGTGGAAACCTGATGGCTGAGGTTCAGAGGGAAGGCAGGGCGGGGAAAGTCAGCCAAGAATGGCCGACATACGCTTTTGAACCCTTCGGTCACTGGCCCCTTATTAGCGCCTTGCCGTAAGTCCCATTTCCGACTGGGACCTTCTTCTGCTGATCCGTAAAACCAGTTGACCCGGCATGGACGATGGGGCAAAGTTGATCCATCCAAAAACATTTTTTCACTCTGACGTCCTTGCATACTCAACAGCTTCATTTCCTGGGATGGGATGGGCCGATCGCGGAGAAGGTCGCCGGCTGGCTGCTCGACGGCCGGGCCGCCGCGAGCCCGGTGGACCTGCAGGACACGCTCATCGTCGTGCCCACCCTGCAGGCAGGCCGGCGCCTGAAGGAAGTGCTGGCGCTGCGCTGCCGCGATCGGAAGACCGTCCTGCTTTCCGCCACCCTCGTCACGCCCCATTATTTCTTTGCGCGTCCGCCGCCGGACGTGACGCCGGCCAACCCGCCGGCGACCCTGGCGGCCTGGACCCACGTCCTGCGCACCGCCGACCTTTCGAGGTTCAGCGCCTTCTTCCCGAAACCCCGGAAACCGGAGGAGGCGGACCGGTTTCCCTGGGCGCTCTCGACGGCCGCCGTCATCGAACGGTTGCGGCAGGAACTGACGGACGGCGGATACCGCATCCGCGACGTGATTACGAAACTGGGCGATCAGCTCCAGGAAACCGACCGCTGGAACGACCTGGCCGGCCTGGAGGACCTTTACCTGGAAACGCTCCGCCGGTTGCATCTTGCCGACGCCTGCCAGGTCAAGATCGGCCTGGCCGACGCGCCGGCGCTTGACGCATCCATCCGGCGCATCGTTGTGGCCGGCGTGCCGGACCCGACGCTCCTCGCCCTCCGCGCGCTGGGCAACCTCGCCCGCGACCGGTCCGTGGATATCCTCGTGCACGCCCCGGAAAACCGGAAAAAGGATTTCGACGCGTGGGGACGTCCCGTGCCCGGTGTGTGGGCGAAGGAGGATGTGGACGTTCCGGATTGGAACTCCAACGTATCCCTGGAAGCCTCGCCCGCCGCGCAGGCGGCGAAAATCAGGGAAATCCTGACCGCCCTGCCGGAGACGTTCGGCCCGGCCGATATCGGGATTGGCGTTCCCGATGTTTCCGTGATTCCCTTTCTCCAGAAAGAACTGTCGGCGCTCCGTCTTTCCGCCTTCGATCCCTCCAACGCCCGGTTCGAGGCGCACGCCCTCGGGCGTTTGGTGGAGGCGATGTTCCACGTGTTCCGGTCGCGGTCCTATCCCGCGGTGGCCGATCTCCTGCGGCATCCCGATTTCCTGGGCTACGTCTGCGCCGCCGGGGAAATCGGAGCGCACACCCTCCTGTCCCAGCTCGACGAGTTCCAGAATTATTACCTGCCCGCCGACCTCGACGGCCTGCTGACGCCGTTCCAGGGCAATCCCGCCGGCGCCGCGAACCAGCGCCAGGATTTCAGCGCGCTCGGGAAGGCGCTGGGGATCGTCCGGTCCCACGTCGAGCAGTTGGAAACCCGTCCCCTGGAAGAGGCCTGGCGGTCGTTCCTGCAGTCGGTCTATGAGAGGAAGACCGTCCGGGCGGACCGGGTCCCGGACCGGGAGTTCCAGGAGGCGGCCGGGATTGTCGAGCAGACGTTCCGCGAATTCAGGGATTTGACAGGCCGGGATTTGGGTCTCGACGGACGCCAGGCGTCCGCGTTGTTTGTCGGCCGGCTCCAGGAGCAGTCGTACCACCGGGAACGCGCCGACGAAATCATTGACCTGCAGGGCTGGCTGGAACTGCCCTGGACGGATACGCCGTTCCTCGCCGTGGCCGGCCTGAACGAGGAGTTCGTTCCCGGCGGCAGTCTCAGCGACGTCTTTCTGCCGGACAGCCTGCGCAAGGCGCTCACCCTGCGCGACGATCTGTCCCGCTTCAGCCGCGACGTCTTTCTCTTCAAGGGCCTGGTCGAGAGCCGCCGGGCCGGAGGCCGCCTGTGCCTGTTCGTGGGAAAATATTCCATGACCGGCGACCCGCTCCGGCCCTCGCGCCTCCTGTTCCGGTGTCCAGACGCCGACCTGCCGCGCCGCGCCGGCGAGCTGTTTAAGACCGTCGCCGCCGCCCGGCCCGCGCCGGCGGCCGACCGCATTTTCCGGTTGAAGCCGGCGCCGCCCGACCGGCCGGCTTCCGTGCTGGAGGACCGCGTCATTTCCGTCACGGCGTTCCGCGATTACCTCGCCTGTCCTTTCCGCTTCTATCTCCGCCACGTCCTGGACATGGAGGCGCTGAGCGATGAGAAGCGCGAGCTCGACGCCCTGGATTTCGGCCTGATCGTCCACGAAAGCCTACGGGTTATGGGCGCGGACAAGGCGCTGTGGGGGTGCCGGGACGCGGAGAAGCTGGGCCGGAAACTGGCGGAACTGGCGGCCGGGGCGATGGCGCGGCGCTATGGCAGGGATCCTCCTCTGGCCGTGCAGGTGTCGCTCGGCGCCGCCCAGGCGCGCTTGAAGCAGCTGGCCCGGGAGCAGGCGCGGCTTGTCGCCGAGGGCTGGGAGATCCTCGCCACCGAACAGTCGAAGAAACTGGTTGTCGACGGCATGACCATCCGCGGCAAGATCGACCGGATCGACCGAAAGGGCGACTGTATCCGCATCATCGACTACAAAACTTCGGACAAGGCCAAATCGCCGGCGGATGTCCACCTGTGCCGGAGGGACGCCGGGGCGTCCGCGTACAACCGGCTCGACGTTCCCGCGGGCGAGCCCAAAAAAGGGAAGGCGGCGAAGCAGAAGCAATGGAAGGATCTCCAGCTTCCCCTGTATGTTCTGCTGCAGGCCGGCCGCCTTCCGGCGTGCGGAGACGATGTTCAGCTGGCGTATTTCAACCTGCCCAAGGCCGTGGACGACACAGGGCTGAGCGTCTGGGAAAAATTTGACGCCGCCACGCTGGAGTCCGCCGTGGCCTGTATCCGCGGCGTGGTGGCGGATATTGCTGCGCGCCGATTCTGGCCGCCGGCCGAATCCGTGGAGCATGACGGGGATTTTGAAAGGCTGTTCCTCGACGCGCCGGACCGGGTGTTCGAGAAGGCGGGTTTTTCGCCATGAAACCATCGCCCACCCATTTTCCGGGTCACCTGGCCATTCTCGCCTCGGCGGGTTCGGGCAAGACCACGCGCCTGACGCACCGCTACATCCGGTTGCTGGCCGAAGAAGGCCGGAACATCACGCCCGAGCGTATCTGCGCGCTCACCTTCACCCGGAAGGCCGCCGGGGAGATTTTCGACCGGATCGTCGAGTCCCTCTGCAAGGGGGCCGGGTCGGAAACCCGTGAAATCGCCGGGCAACTGGGTTTGCCCGCGATGAAAGCTCCGGAATTCGCGCGCCTGCTCCGGCTGTTCCTGGATCATCTGCACCGCGCCCTCATCGGCACGATGGACAGCTTCATGGTGCGGGTGGCCGGCGCGTTTCCCGTGGAGCTCGGCATCCCCATGGAGTTCGAGGTGTCCAACGGCGCCGGGGCCGGGGGCGAGGGCAGCCGGCCGGACATTCTGGCCGACATCCTGTCCGACCGCGGTCCCACGCACGACGGCGCCCGGGCCTTCCTGGAGGCTTTCAAGAAGGCCACCTTCGGCGTGGAGGAAAAAACCCTGGAAGGCGAAATCCTCGACCGGATGGTGAATGCCGTCCACCTGCTCTACCGCCTGTGCCCCGACGGACGGAAGTGGGGCCGGGCCGAAAAGATCTGGCCGGGGAAAGGGATGGAGAAACGGAGTCCGCCGGCCGAACGCGAGCAGCAGGCGGACATTGTCAGGAAGTGGATGGAGCGAGAGCTACAGAGCGACCGCAGTGACAAGCGCTTTTTCACGGCGCTGGGGCCCGTGCTGGATGCGCTGGCGGCGTATGGGCCAGAGGCGGCCTGGGAGGCGCCGCTCTCATCGAGCGTTTGTTCGCGGCTCATGGAACAGCGGGAGGAATTGCGGAAAGGGAAGGCCGCGCTGGAATATTATAAAAAGGAAATCGTGGTGGAGGAGGCCGTGGTGGCGCGGGCGCTGGCCTGCCTGATCGATCATGTGTTCGCGGTCGAGCTGGACCGCGCCATGCAGAAGACCCGCGGCCTGTACGAGCTGATGCAGGTGTATGACCGGGCCTACGAAAGGATTTCCCGGGAGTCCGGGCGTTTCAGCTTCACCGACATCCAGTACCTGCTGGCCTGCGGCGACATAGCCCGCCAGCCCCTGCTCCTCAGCGGCACGAAGGAGGAGGGCCGGCTCTTCATCGATTACCGCCTGGACTGCACGCTGGACCACTGGCTTTTCGACGAGTTCCAGGACACCAGCGACCTCCAGTGGGCCATCTTCCGCAACCTGGTGTCCGAAATTATTCAGGCTTCTCCGGAGGGCGCCGATCGCAGTTTCTTCTACGTGGGCGACGTCAAGCAGTCCATCTACCGCTGGCGCGGCGGGAATCCCGCGCTGTTCCTCCAGCTTCGCGAGCACTACAACCGGGGCGGCGAGGTGATCCGCCTCGAAACGCTGTCCGACACCCGCCGCTGTTCGCCGCCGGTCGTCGAGGCGGTCAACCGCGTGTTTTCGGATCTTCCGGAACGGCTGCCGGAGGGAACCCGCTCGGCCTGGAACGAGATCTGGACGGAACATGAAACGCACAACAAAAAAGCCGAGGGCTATGTGGCCCTGCTCGAGCCCTGCGCCGACGAGCAGGACGAGGAGGGGGAGAGCGACGACACCCGGCGCTACAAGCTGGCGGCGGAGCTTTTGAACGAGATCCAGCCGACCCGGCGAAACATCAGCGTCGGCATCCTGCTCCGGGACAACAAGGCCTGTGTCGAGCTGGTCAATGTCCTGCGGCGGCAATGTCCGACCCTGGGCTTTGTCCACGAGGGCAAGGCGGGCATCGTCCAGAACGAGCTGGCGCAGGTGATGTTGTCTCTGGTCGCCCTGGCCGCGCATCCCGGTGACGAGTGGGCCTGGCAGCATCTCCGGATGAGTCCGCTGGCCCGGGTGTTTGAGAGGGAGTCGTTGACGCGGGACACCATCGCGCCGCGGCTTTTGGGGGAAATCGAAGAGAACGGGTTTCAACCGTTCGTCAGTCATTGGGGGGCGCTGCTGGTCCGGGAGTGTCCGCTCAACGAGTTCGGACGGGAATGCCTGGCCCGCCTGGAAAACGCCGCCGCCGAATTCGATCTTTGTGGCTCGCGGAGCTGCAACCGGTTCCGGCAGTTTTTGGCCGACTACGAGGTGCACGAGGAAGCCACCCGCGGCGCGGTCCGCGTCATGACCATCCACCAGGCCAAGGGCCTGGAGTTCGACATGGTCATTCTGCCCCAGCTCCAGCATCGCAGCCGGATGAACCTGCTCAAGGCGGATGGCGCGGACATCCTCTGCGCCGGGAAGCCGTTCGAGCCCGACTGGATTCTCCAGGCGCCCCGGAAAGAAATTTTGGAGAACGAGCCCGCGCTCCTGGAGCAGGCCCGGAAGGCGGACGAAACCCATTGCTTCGACTGGCTCTGCCTGCTGTATGTGGCCATGACCCGCGCCCGGAACGCCCTCTACATGATCACGAGCCGCCAGAAGGAATCCAAGTCATTCCGTCCGGCAGCACTGATCAAGCTCCAACTGACGGGCGCGGAGGAATCCGAATCGACGCCGAATGCCGTCATCAACGGCAAGCCGTGTGTCCGGCTCTACGCGTCCAAGTCCGGCAAGGAGACATGGTATGAGAGCTTCAAGCTCGGCGATTCGGAACCTAAGGCCAGGACGGCTGCCGCCGAGGCCGCGCCGCCGGATATGTCCGGCCGCGCGTCGCGCCGGAGCCTGTTGAAGCGCACCGAGCCCTCACGGGAGGACGGGTTTGACCGCAAGGCCTCCGACCTGTTCAAGCCCGTGACGCGGGATGTGTTGGATTTCGGGTCCGCCATCCACGAACTCTTCGAGCAGGTCGAATGGCTGGATGACCGCACGGATGTCGAGGCGCTGGCGCGGGCGTGGCAGCCCTCGCGCTCCTGCGATGCGGCGGTGCGCCGCGACGTGCTCCCGCAGTTCCGGGCGTGTCTGCAGGCGCCGGAAGTGCGCCGGGTGCTGGGGAAACCGGAGGGATGGGGGGCGGTGGAACTGTGGCGGGAAAAGGTTTTCGACATCATCCTGGACGGGCTGTGGGTGAGCGGTGTCTTCGACCGTGTGGCGATCGGGAAGGACGAGGCCGGCCGGGCGGAGCGGGCCATGATCCTGGACTACAAGAGCAACCAGAACCTCAGCGCGAACGCCGTGAAGTCCAAGGCCCGGATGTACCGTCCGCAGATGGAGCTGTACCGGCGCGCGCTGTCCGCCATCACCGGCCTGGACGAGAACAAGATTGCGCTGGCGCTCCTCTTCACCGTCCCGGCGAAGGTCGAATGGGTGGGAGGGGCGGGCACTGAGGGATGAGGGATGAAACCTGAGGGCTGAGGGTGGGAGAATGCTTAATGGATGAGGGCAAGGAAATGCCTGAGGGATGCCACGTCACTTCGTAAGTGGCCACTTGGCCGCAGCGGCCGACGTGGAAACCTGAAGGCTGAGTGCTAAACGCAGGGAAAAGGGACGGCGGCTCGTCGTCCTATCCGTAGAGCCGGTTTTATACCGGCTACTCCCCATCCGGCGCTGTGCCTGCCTGCCGCGAAATTGACAACGGGCTTGCTATTTGCTGGAAAGTGTTGTGTAATCTTTACGTGGTTGTGGGGAACGATCCGCGGCCGACCATGAGTTGTCCGGGGGCTTGTTTGAGACAGAAGAACTGTTGGCGAAAAGAGGACTGTGCGAGTAGCACGCGGAAACGAGCAAGCTGGAGACTCCGCGGAAGATGCTGAACGATACGGGAACCGGATTGATCGCCCTGGCCGTTATTCTTGGTCTCCTCCGCCTCGTTGTTTGACTGACCGGCAAATCAACGCCGATTCACCACGGAGACACGGAGGCACGGAGAGGAATTACAACTCAATGAAGTCCTCCCACTCCCCAAAAGAGTGTTGCTCGCATCCCGATACCCGCCTGACGGCGTGATCGGGATGCGGGCAACGTTTGGTTTTGAGACTCCATCCGGTCTCCGTGCCTCCGTGTCTCCGTGGTGAGGTCCGTATCATCTGTATCACGTCTTAAGTGTAAATCGTGCGATAGGATTCAAAAGCTTGGGAGAAGCCTCGCCGCAGCCCGCCTGCCCCGATTATCCTCGCCACGCGAAAAGAGCGGGTGCTATAAACCTGAATTTTCAGCGGGAATGCTGAAAATTCAGACATGAGCACCGCAACATCAGAGCCAGATACCCGCGGCCGCCAATGGGGCGTGCTGGCGGCGCTGACCTTCCTGCACGTCACGGTGGACATGTATGGCGGCATCCTGCCCGCCATTTTGCCGGTGGTTCGCCGGGAATTCGGATTGACCCTGACGGCCGGCGTGACGCTCATCAGCATCCTGAACCTGGTCTGCAACGGCATGCAGATCGCCACCGGGCATCTGCGCGCGACGAAGACGCGTCCGCTTTTCATCCCCCTGGGCATGGTCATGACGATGGTGCTGGTCCTGATCGCCTTCCTGCCCCATAGCGTCTCAATGTTTCCCGTACTGGTGGTGTTGGCGGTGGTGACGGCCACCGGGATTGCCATTCTCCACCCCGAGGCGCTGAGGGCGCTGCACGCGTTGAGGCGTCTGCCTCACTCGCTGGGCACGGCCGTGTTTCTGAACGGCGGCTATGCGGGGTATGCCGGCGGGGCGCTGGTGGCGTCGCTCTTGGTGTCGGCCTGGGGGCTGTTTGGGCTGGTGGGGTTCTGGGTGTTTTCGGTCGCCGGGTTGGTCATGCTGGGGTTCGTCAGGATCCGGCTGGCGCTGGAAACGGACGAGGAGGGTGAGAGCGCGCCGGCCAAAGGCCAGGCGATTTCCTTTCCGCAATTGATGATGCTGGCGATTCCCGTGACCATCGGGTCCACACTGGTGCCGGTGTTTTTGCCCACGCGTTTGAATGAGCTCGGTTTCGAATTGGCGTTCGGCGGCATCTCCTCCATGGTGTTCGGCATGGGCGGCGCGCTGGGCGCGCTGGGGTGGGCGTGGCTCGCGCATCGCCGCGGGATTCTCCCGACGGTGCTGATCTCGCTCTCCGCGGGCATCGTTTTGCTGACCGCTTACACGTTTTGCATCACGGCCCGGCCGTCCGTCTGGATTCTGGCCGGCGCCGGGTTCTGCCTGAACGCCGTGTTTCCGCTGATCGTCACGCTTGCCCGCAGTTCGCGCGGACCGGGGCTGGGGGCGCGCATGGGGCTGATCGTGGGCGGTACGTGGGGCGTGGCGAGTCTGACGGCGATGGCGATGGGGCCGGTGGCGGAACGGTTCGGCACGCAAACGGCACTGTACGCCGCGCTCGTTGCCTACGCGTGCGGGGTGGGAGTGGGGGGCTGGCTGATGCGGGAGGGGTGGAGGAAGGGCTGAGGGATGAGACCTGAGACGGCTGAAGGTGTGGGATGAGGACCGCGGGGAGCTGGTTCCTTTCACCTGATAAAGAGGGTAGTGGGGTGTGGGAGTGTCGGAGTGACGGAGTGGATGAGGAAAAAGGAATGAACGCTCAACGTCCAACAGCCAACGTCCAACTCCCAAACAAAATCTACGCGTCCGAAAGGGAATCGTTCCCGCGAATGACGCAAATACGCGCGAATAAACCTAAGATCGGCGATTGATTGCCGCAAAGATGCGCAAGATCCGCAAATAGAGCGAGTTGTTCAAACAGGAGGATCGGCCGGGGAATGCCTTCCTACTGGGAGTAGGTCGGCCATTCCTGGCTGACTCAGGGAGATTGACGGCTAGTTGTAAGTATGGGATGCTTCCAGCATGACGAGGTTGTGGATGCAAGTGGGCTGGGTCCCTTAATTGCGGAGGCGTAAGAACATGAGAATGATTCAAGGGGTGTATGACGGCAAGACGATCAAGCCGCTTGAGCCGGTCGATGAACCGGCCAACGCGCGGGTGATCATCACGTTTCTTGAGGGAGGCCGATCCCGGAGCGTGCCGCCCACACGAATCCAGGATGTGGCCGGGTGCCTGCGGTGGACCGGCCCCGCGAAAACGCTGGCGGACATGGAAAAAGCCATTGAACAAGGCGCGAAAGAACGGAAACCATGAGGGCTGTTCTGACCTTCGATCAAGCGTTAGTTAGCCAATCCATCGGCCTCGGCAATTGCCATGTAACACAATTGACATAAATATGCATGGTAGCCTCGCAAACTCGGCAGCATGATGCAGACGTTGGCGGGAAACCACAAATGAGAACACTGGCCGTCGTTGCCTTGCTCATAGTTGCGGGAGCCTCTCCTCTGCTAGCTTCATCCATTATTGGAAATTGCATCAACAATCTTCGACGCATCGAATCCGCCAAGGATCAGTATTCATTTGATAAGGGGCTCAAAGACGGTGCCATCGTTAAATCGGACGACCTTGCTCCATATTTTCGTAACGGCGAGATGGGTAATGGCAAGATGCCTGTTTGTCAAGACGACGGGATTTACACGATCAATCCGATTGGCGTTGCTGCAACATGCTCGGTCAAGTTCCATTCGTCGGCAGGTTTGCGGGAGATGTTGAGGCAGGACCGGCTCAAGAGGACTATTCCGTCCGTTATCGTCATGTTCTTCTGCCTGTTAGGACCGGCGGCCACCTTGTTCGTTCTTTCACGCAAACGCAGGCTCTTGGGCCGGCCGGGAATTTCCCGAAAGACCTGGATATTCATCCTGATGGCAGGATATGTCGTGAGTGGTTGCTTGATATCATGGGTCTGGTGCGGTGCTTTGAGTAATGCCCCTCTATGGCTGCGAATTATCTATCTCCCTTTCATTGTGTATTTAATGGCCCCGCGATGGGTGTAGCCGGTATCCCCGCCCGGTTCAGTTTTAACAGGCGTGCTTGCTCCGGCTCATAGTTGGTTCGGACCGGAGCGGCTGTGAAAAAGTGCTGTGGGAGGAGTGAAAGACGAAGCTGCCCTTAATAGTTGCTGCAATGCTGCTCGCCGGTTGTGCGTCGGTGCAGGAATCCTTATGCAAAGCAACAGGAGGCATTCGGCAGTCAGGCTGTCCCCATCGTGGTTGACCTTGAAGGATACCGCCAGTTCGTGGGTGCGAATCACCCGGGAAACCGGGAGGATTCAACTGCCGAAGACTGGAGGCGGTTTGAAAAGCGGGGCAGGGAAGTTCCCACGCTGAGCATGGGCTACGGTCGCATATCCCTGTTTGAGGTTCTCGACTTGGTGTCGCAGATAACTTATCTGCCTCTGAACATCGACGGAAAATCAGTCACTCTGAGCCAAAGACCTTTCAGAGAGGCGGTGTCCAACGCGATGGATCGGCGGCGACACTGAATGGGGCACACAAATCTCTTGCCCAGACACCGCCGTTGCCCGAAGCGGAGCTGTCGTAGAATGGGGGCGTAGCGCCCAGAAAACGGGTCATGTTATTCACGAAGAACACGCTTGCCGGGACGGCGATCCCGCCATACGATTCTGACCGTGACGGTGAAGGTGCAATTTGTGGACAAGGTGGGCGGGATGGACGGGGGAAAACGATTGCGTGGACGGAGGTTTGTCATGAACCGATTGATGCTGGCAATGAAAAGATTGCGCTGGCTGTTTGTCGTCCTGATTAGCTTCGGACTTGGGGTGACGGCGACGGTGGAAGGCATCCGTTTTGGGGGGAACCTCCAGGACAATATGCTCTATCTTATCAGTGATGAAGGAGGATTTAGATTCTATGTTACACGCATTGAGGCTGATGGTCATGTATGGAAGCTCGGATTGAAAAGTCTTCCATACGGGAAAGGGGGCGTGCAGATTATCAAGTGTGAGTTGGATGTCGAAAATCGTTCCGGGACATTGCGGCTGATCGGGGTCGGGGGTAGTGCAGAACGCGAAATGGAATCTAGGGATCTTACAATAGATCAGGGCTGGGGGGATTCTCGTCCCAAGATATCATTAAGCGATGGGGTGCAATTAGGGGGTGAGTTTAGTTGTCCGATAACGTCAAACGCAAATGACAGGCTGTCGGTTAATATGATGGGTCGCTTGTCCGATCGTCCCTGGTCGAAGCTGATGATGGGATTACACGGAATATTATTTTGGTTGTCGCATTCGTTAGTGCGCGACGCGTGGCAATGAGGCCGCAAGCTAGATCATGCTCTCGGTGGGCACTCGCATTTTGAGCCTCGACGTTTCACTTGAGAGAAAGCAATGACTTATTGCGGCTTCCAGACAATGCCAACGCCCATCGGATGCCTGATCGGATTTTCGGTTAGCTACGCTTAGATAAGCTCGCGGCGGTCGAGGCCGTCCGCCCTCCAAACTTCGAATGTTCGGCATATTTCGTGGACGTGAGTCACGTAGCACGTGCCAACGTGGTCACGTTTGGGACGTGCCAACGTCCCTCACGGGAGGGCGGCTGGCGTGCCTGCCGAAGCCTCTTGGCGAAGGCACGGCCTCGGGTCGCCGTCGGGTATCGAGAAACGGCTTGTCTTTTCGCCATCCCTGTGTTCGTTATTACAACATTAATGTTGTATAATGTTACTCTTGATGATAGCCTTCTTCCTCATGTCGGTGGACCGCAGAATCACATGCAGGGACGGTCAAGCGATGAAGCCCGCACAACAAACCGCCGTAACGGACAAGATTCAGCAGGCGGTCGCCAGACTCGTGGCCACGAGTTCGGCGGGTCATAATCTGCCGTTGATTGGCGGATTCCGATACCGATTCCTTGATCGGAGCGTCCGGACATCCAGGGACATCGACTACCACTGGTCGGGAGACCTCGGAAAAAAGCAGCAGGAATTGATCAAGCTGTTTCGGAAGCGGCTCCTGCCGGGCATCCAGCGTCAACTTGGATACGAAGGCAGGGCGGATCCTGCGACCGGCCCCGATGCGGAATCGCCCGCGGTGTGTACGGTTGCGCTTTCGTTCTGGAAATCCGACGTCGAGTTCAGCCGGATCGAGATACCCGTTGAAATCACGAGGGTGGTTTGCGCCGACCCGGTCGAAGTGCGCACCGTGGATGGAATCATCTATCCCACCCTGTCCGACGTCGATTTGATCGAAAGCAAGATCATTGCCGTTTTTGGGCGCAGGCTCATGGAGCATCGCGATCTCCTGGATATCTTCCTGTTTGCCGGGAAGCTGGCTCCGGATTCCCCGAAGCGCCTGAAGCGTAAAATGAAGGCCCTGGCGATCGTCGGCGAAGACATCCGAAAACGGTTGGATGATCTGAAGACACATGCCGCTTATCACACCAAGGCGATACAGGCCATCGTGGACAGTCAGTTTGATCCGGAGGCAGCCGGGAACATCAATGGGACGGGTGGCGCGAAGATGATCCAGAACAAGGTTCTAGGGATCATCAGGGCCAACATTCTCCCGGCGGGAGGGGCGTGAGATGAAGGCTTTGGAATGGATCCGGTTCCTGGAGACCCAGAAAACAGAGCACGGCAAGGTTCTTTTTCGCGTGGCCGAGCTCGCCAACGTGGCCCGCCGCTCCCCGCACGCGCTGAATGTCGAATTGGCCCGCCTGGCGAAGAAAGGGATCCTCGCCCGCTATGCGACTGGGATCTATGGACCCCCGGGGGTCGCTACGCCGGAACAACTCGTCGCCACGCTGGATGCAGACGCCTACATCACGGGAATGTTTGCCTTGTATCGGCATAACCTGATCACGCAGACGCCCACCGAGATCACCTGTTTCACGAACCGGCGGCACAATCGGTCCCGGCAGAGGCGCACACCGTTCGGCCGGCTGGTGTTTGTCTGCGTGAGCCGCCGCCTATACGCCAAACCCGTGAGCAGCGTTTTGGCGCTCCCGGAGCAGGCGTTTTGCGATTTCGTTCACATGGCGAAACGACAGGGCTTGAACCCGGCCCAGCTTGTCACCTTCCGCGGCCTGGCCAGGCTTAACCCGAAACGACTGGCCAAGATCCTGGAACGATATCCCGTTCCCGTGAGGGAAGTCGGCCGGCAATTGACAGGGACGTTCTCCGGCGCATAGTTTGGCACGATTAGCGGACAGAAAGTATTTTTACCGCGAATCACGCTAATACGCGGATAAATCGAAGATCGGCGATTGATTGCCGCAAAGATGCGCAAGATCCGCAAATAGAGCGAGTTGTTCAAACAGGAGGATCGGCCTGCCTTCCTACTGGGAGTAGGTCGGCCATTCCTGGCTGACTCAGGGAGATTGACGGAGGGTTGAAAGCGTGGGATGTTTTCCACGTTTTGCGGAATTGGAGGAGCGAAAGATGAAACTGGCCTTGAGGATTCAACCGCCAAAGACTGGAAACGGTTTAAAAAGCGGGGCAGGGAAGTTCCCACTCTGAGCATGGGCTACGGTCGCATATCTCTATGAAGAAAAGGAAAGTCATCCTGACCGTGACCCTTGGCCTGATCGTGCTCTCAATGCTGCTGGCATGGTATTGGAGAAGCACGTGTCGCCGCCGGAATCTCAGTCACTGCATCAGCAACCTAATCCAGATCGACTCAGCCAAAGATCAATATGTTCTGAGGCATGGTCTCACGAACGGAGCAGGCGTCAGCCGTAAACAACTCGGGTCCTACATCGGGGGTGGATGGCAAAACTTTGATTGTTTCTCTGCGGGTGGGGATCGCTATGTCATCGGACCGGTCGGTGAGGATCCGAGATGCCCGATACACGGAGTCCGGGGAAACACCCATTTCCCGAAGGGTTTGAAATTCTGATGGATCAAGGTATTCTGGCTTTGTTGCCCTTTCGCGTGTTTCGCGAATTTCGTAGTTAACTGTGATTGCAGCTGGCTGAGTAGCAGCCGAAATGGAGACAATGAAAACCACATTATTACGGGCTGGAGCGGCGGCGGCGGACATCACTCCCTCGAAGGGGACGCAGATCGCGGGGAACATCGGCGTGAAACGGCCGGCGGAAATCTTCGAGAGTCCGCTCCAGGCCCGCGCGCTGATCCTGGAGGGCGGCGAGCAGCGCTTGTGCGTGCTGACCACCGACGTGCTGGCGATCCGAGACGATTATGCCGCGGAGGTGCGGCGCCGGGCTCAGGCGCGCTTCGGACTCGACCCGGCGAAGCTCCTCGTCAATTGCACGCAGAACCATCTCGCGCCGTCCGTCGGCCACTGCTTTTGCCTGGATGAGGCGTTCTGGCGGCGTTACGTGCCGGACGAGCTGGAATGGGTGCTCGGCGGCGACCGGGCCTATAACGAACATTTTCTCGACGGCTGCATGCGCGCCATCGAGGGGGCGTTGGCGACGGTGCGGCCGGTGACCGCTCGCGTCGGACGCTGCATCGAGGGGCGCATTGGGTTCAATCGCCGCGCCATACTGCGGGACGGCACGGCGGTGATGCACCCGGCGGCCGGCGACCCGAACATCCTGCAAGTCGAAGGCCCCATGGATCCCGAAGTCAGCCTGCTGACCCTGCGCGACGAGGCCGGCCGTTGCGTGTCCGCGCTCATGCACTTCAGTTGTCATCCCTGCCACAGCGCGGGACAGTTGACCATCGCCCATGCCTGGCCGGGCGCCTGGTGCGAGGGCATGAGCCCGGTGCTGGGGGAAGGCGCGGTGCCGCTGGTGGTCAACGGTTGCTGCGGCAACCTGCACCCGCGCAATCCGCTCGCGCCGGAGCTGACGCTCAACTATCGCGCCATGGGCCGCATACTCACCGACGACGGGCGCGCCATCCTCGAAAAACAGGAAGATGCCGCCGGCCTGCCTCTCGATGTCCGCCGGAAAATCCTGCGCATTCCCTTGCGGGAATTGGACCCGGCGCTCATCGAAGAGGCCAAGAGCCTGCTGGAGCAGCATCCCACGCCGATGTGGCTGGATGCCGGGCACACGCGCATCAACTGGGATTGGATCTATGCCATCAGCCGCGTCGATCTCGCGCAGCATCGCGCGCGCCAGCCCTGGTACGACTACGAAGTGCAGGCTTTCCGCATCGGCGACGTGGCCCTGGTCGCGCTGACCGGCGAGCCGTTTTCGGAGGGCCAGTTGGACCTCAAGCTGCGCTCGCCCGCCCGCTACACGATGGTGGCGCACATGTCGAACGGCTACGTGGGTTACGTTCCCACGCCCGCCGCCATCGCCCGCGGCGGCTTCGAGACGCGCACCGCGCACTGGTCCAAACTCGTCCCCGAGGCGCTGCAGACCATCATGGACACCGGCGTGGGGTTGTTGAAGGAGATGTTTTAGCCCGACTTTCGGAAAAAGTCGGGCTGTAGTGTCAGTCTCAAATGCCAACACATCGTTGACACTTTTTTGTGCCAGTACATCGTTGACAGAGAGCGGATGGAAGGCGGCAGACAGCTAGAGAGGAAACCATCCCCAGGGTACCCTGGGGA
>JACQHI010000390.1 GCA_016199105.1 Lentisphaerota bacterium
CAACGCGCCCTACCAACTGTGATCCGTGCAGGATCGTCCGTTGCCGTGAGCCGCGGCAGAAACAGGTAGGGCGGCTTGGCCCAAGCCGCCGCAATCCGGAAGCCGGACGGCGTGTTGGGCCAACGCGCACCAAAACGCGGTTTAACCGTTCACGGTTGATGACGGGGCTGGGCAGGTGAACCGTGAACGAGGCCTCATCTCTTCATCAACAGCAGACTCAAAGCCATGATCGCCATGCCCGAGACGAGGCCCAGGATGCTGTCGTGCCCCTTGCCGTAGGCATGGCTGGTCGGGAGAAGCTCGTCCAGGCTGATATAGACCATGATGCCCGCCACGCCCCCGAACAGCAGGCCCATGACCTGGGGCGGGATGACTCCACCCTCGCCCCCCAGCAGCAGGCGCAGCGCCACATAGGCGATGCCCGCTCCGACCGGTTCGGCCATGCCGCTGAGGAACGAATACATGAACGCTTTCCGCCGATTGCCGGTGGCGTAGAAGATGGGCACGGAAACGCAAATGCCCTCGGGGATATTGTGCAGGGCGATGGCAACGGCAATGGCGACCCCCAGACCGGGGTTTTCCAGCGCCGCCAGGAACGTGGCGAGTCCCTCGGGAAAATTGTGAATGGCGATGGCGAGGGCCGTGAACAATCCCATGCGTATGAGCTTCCTGTCCCGACGCCCGTGATCGTGCGTGCCGGTCGTTTCCGGCCGGGATTCCAGGGCGGCCGCGTCGAACGCGGGCCAGGAGGCGGACGCATCGTGAAGAGGCGCCGTTTCCTCCTCCGAGTGCGTTTCATGGGGGTTTTCCGGCGCGGGAATCAGATTGTCGATAAGGCCAATCAGGGCTATCCCCCCGAAGAAGGACGCCACATTGATCCATGCCCCCCAATACTTTCCATAGGCGGCCGCCAATGCCGTATCCCCTTTCAGGAGGATTTCCACGAACGACACATACAGCATGACGCCGGCCGAAAAACCCGTGGACACCGACAGGAACCGGTAGTTGGTTCGTTTGGCGAAGAAGGCGATGGCGCTGCCGACGCCCGTTGCCAGGCCGGCGAAAAGCGTCAACCCAAATGCAATCCAGACATTCATCATGGTCTTTCAGTTGCTCGCATATTCCGATTGCCGGTCCTTCCGGCGGGCGATTTCGCTCGTATAGCGCAACCCCAGCCAGGGCGCGTGTTCCCGTGCCCAGGCCGTCAGCGTTGTGCTTCCCACGGGGGGCGAGTCCACATAGAGGAGGTTGTCCATCAAGCCCCTGATCTCGTCCCGCGTGATCAGCACGTCGCCCACCCACTTTCCGATGAGCCAGCCGACTGCGTATCCCAGCGCGGGACTCACGGACACCACCGGCCTCTTTTTCCCGATGATCTCGCCCACCGTCTCGACGAGCCCGCGATAGGTGAAGGTCTCGGGGCCGATCGCGTCGATAATGGCGTTGTCCGTGCGTTGACCCTGTTCGACGGCGAGCCGGGCAAGATCGGCGACATGGATGGGCTGGAGTTTGTAGCGCCCGTCCCCAAAAACGCCGAAGACGGGGAGATGCCGCAAGGCCCAGGCGATATTGTTGATCAGGATGTCCTCCTTTCCGAAAAGGACGGCGGGGCGGAGGATGGCGTAGGACAGGCCGCTTTCGATGAGGGCGCGCTCCAGGCAGGCCTTTCCCCGGAAGTATTCAAGAGGGGAGTTTTCGGAGGGGTTGGTGATGCTGATGTGCACCACCCGTTTCACGCCGGCCGCCTTCGCCGCCTGGAACAGTGTCCGGGTGTTCCGCACGGCGTCCGTATGGGTGAAGGCCGCATGGTTGAAGCGGACCCAGTAGGTGTTGTAGAGGACCACGACGCCGGCCAGCGATTCCGCGAGTTTTCCGGGTTCGTCGAAATGGAAGGGAACGGCCCTGACGCGGTCGCCAAAGGGATTCCTCCGGCGCGGGGAATCGGTCAGCGTGATGACGTTTTCGCCCGCTTCGAGAAGCCGGTGGGCGATGTATTTGCCGGAGTAGCCAAAGGCCCCGGTCACCGCGTGTGGAGGCTTATTCATCGTAAAACCAGTCGAGTTCAACCTTCCGTATGCACAGGTCCTGCAGGACGCCGGTGTTGCCGCCACCGCAGCAGTAGGCCAGCAGGACGGAATCGCCGGTGAAATGCATGGCCGTATAACAATAGCCGTGATCCGGATCGGTTTCAAGAGGCCGGCTCCGGCTCCAGGTCAGCCCCTCATTCCGGCTGACGGCGGCCGACAACGGCGTTCGGCCCCAACTGGAGTCCGAACCCGCTTCGCCCCCGCCGGTGTCATTCCAGACGGCGAGAAGGTGGCCCGTCGAGGGAATCCGTTTCATCGAAAGCGGCGAACACGGCGACGCGAAGACCGAGCGCCGCGGAGCGGACCAATTCAAACCGCCGTCCTGAGACCGCATTTCCCACTGATGGCCGGTGCCGGTCCGTGCCCAGGCGTACAGGGCGCCGTCGGCCAGTTCGACGACGCCCGGTTCCTGGAGGCCCGAACGGCTCTTCTCGGGCAGGGCGAGCCAGTGCTCCGATTCCCGCCACGTGGCCCCGGCATCGTCCGACAGAAAAAACAGAGCGATGCCGCAGAAGTCAAAGGCCGTTTCCGGCATGTCCACGGTGTCCGTGCGCGTGCGGTGATATGCGGCGGGCACGATCAAGCGGCCGCTCCGGAGCTGAACCACGCGATCGTTGTTCACGACAAAGTAGCCGGGCGCCGGTATGCACCGGACCGGCTCGCTCCAACGCTCCCCCTCGTCCGACGACGTTCGCAGGTGAAGGCGGGTGTCGAGCAGGCTGTTTTTGCGGGCATAGAACAGCGCGAGCCGGCCATCCCTCAACCTCAGGAGCGAGACGCTCATGATGTTACAGCGCGCGTCATTGGCCAGGACGAGGGTATCGTTTGGCGTCCACGTTTCGCCCCCATCCGCCGAGACGCGGGCCGCAATCTGCGCCGGCGCGTGATCGTTCCAGTCGTCCCCCGTGTAGTGCGTGTAGGCGAACAGGATGCGCCCGTCGGCCAGCGTCGCAAAGGCGCCTTCCGAGTTGCGCGGGTTCCCGCCGCCGTGCGGCAGGCGCAGTACAATCAAGGATTTCACCGTGTTTTCAACCGCATGAGGTGCGCGCCGTTGGCAAAATACAGGTGGCGATCCGGGCCATACACGAAACCGAAACGATAGAAATTGCCCTCCGCGAAATCCGGATAGTCCGCGAGGCGCTCCTTGGCGGTCAGGTCGCGCGTGACGGCAAAGACGCATTCGCGGGTCAGGCCCCAGATGCGGCCGTCGGGACCCCAGGCCAGGCTCTCGTAGCAGTGATGGCCCAATCCCAACTCCTGCAGGGACGCGGTGATTTTCTGTTCTTTCAAGCTATAGGCGAAAATCGCGCCGCGCACATCGTGGAGGCCATACACCAGGTCGCCGCCGTCATGGAGCAGGGCGATCACGCGCCCCTCGTCCCGCAGGATGACATGTGAATCCAGTATCCGCCCATCCTCCGGCGACACAAAGGTGAAACGCAACGCGCGGGGTTCCTGCCGCCGCGCCTCGAACACGAGCAACTGGTCGCGCTGCGGCAGGTAGGTCAACGCCGTCATCGCCGTATCCGGATAGATCCAGCGCGTCATGGCTTCCGTGTGCCGGTCAATCCGGCACAGGCCGCTGTCCACGCAGCCGTAATCGCCCGCCGCCGAGAAATATACGTTGCCGCGCGTATCCATCGTTTTTCCATAGGGCCGGTGCAGGTACAACGGCGCCGGTTCGACGCGCGGCGCATCGAGCAATCCCCCGTCGGCGGAGCGGTTGGGCGCATCCAGCGCGCCGCGCTTCATCGGGCCCAGATGGGCAGGATTGGCCCGCGTTCCGTCGTCCCAGCGCCAGGGCTGGGCGGGATCATAGCGGGTCACATGAGCGCGCGGATAACAGGCCATGAACAAACGTCCGCCGCACCAGGCCAGCGAGTAGATTTCGCCGACGCTATGGGTCGGGGTCCGGTAATGGGCGAAGGTCCCGGTCGGCGGGTCGTAGGAGAGCAGCACGAGCGGTAGAATGCTGCTCATCCAGAGTTTGCCCCCTCCCTCCTGGATGGAAAACAGCCGGAGCGGGGTGTCCTTGCGCTCGACGGAAAACGTGTGCGCCCGCCCGGTCGCATCCACGTGCGTCACCTCGGTTTCGATCAATCGACTGAGATAACTGCCGTCTTCGAACACGTAAGGCATCAGCATGCGGAAAAAAGGCTCCCGCAACGCCGCTTCATTGTTGCCAATCACGGTTTCCGCCAGGCGCACCGCGGAGGCATCCACGGGAACAGCCTTGCCGTCAACCAGTTCCAACCAATAGACGCGACCCTCGCGCCGGTCCATTTCCACGGGAATGATGACGCGCCCGGCGCCGTCTTTTTTCAAGGTGAGCGCGATCCCGGGCGGAACCCCGACCACCGCGCGCGTGGCGCCATTCCGGGGATCCTGACACACCAGCGCGCCGGACGAGACGGCATACCACAAGCGATCCCGTCCGCAAACGCCGCCCAGCCATCCCACTTTCTGAAGACACTCGCTTACCGCACCCGACCGCGGATCGATGCGGTAGAGCTGTCCGCCCCCGTAAACATGGCCTTCCCGATCGCACTCGATCATCGGCACAACGGGAAAGGCGCCGGCGAACTCGGCCACCGGCAGCGATCGGTTGCCTTCCCAATCCCATTTCAGCAGGGCGCAACGCATGGCGCCGGAGTGACTCCCTTTGCACATTCCGAACGAATAAATCGCCCCATCCGCCCCCTGCGCCACCGACCGGCTGGTATGGTCGAACAAAGCGAAATCGGGCTGGACATGCCGGCCGGAACGCGCGCGCGGATCGATGACCAGGAAGCCGTGCTCGAACGACGGATGCACCACATATTCCGACTGGGTCCGCGGATGCCGCGCCAGAATGCCCATCTCCCAGTCCAAATGCGCCTCGCCCTGGCCGGCCACGCCCAAATCTTCCACGACAAAGTTCATGCGTCCCCCTTTTATTTTCTCGGATCGAACGAATACAGGCCGGTGGTGATGGTCCACGCGTCATCCAGGCGCATTGTCTTGCGCTCGTGCCCCGCGCCCCAGGAATCGGAGTAAAGAATTTCGGTTTTGTCCTTGCTGTAACCGAAGATGATGCGCATATGACCGCCGGACGCCTGGGGCACCGCCGGTGTTTCGGGCACGATCCCCAGCATGACGCCCCACGCCAGCGGAATACCCGCGTTGACATGGCGGGTAATGTCGTCCGTAAAATTCCTCAAGCCGGCTTTTTCCTTGTTGCACCGCGTGTCCTTGAGGATGGCGGGATCCATCAGACGGTAGATGGCGCCCACGTCAATCGTCTGTCCCAGGGGTATGGTCTTTTGCTTCCGTCGTTTGGCGGCCTGGTTGTAGTCGTTGACGAAAGCGACGAACTTCTGGACGTTGAACTCCGAGTGGACGTTGACCCTGACCCCGAATTTGACGCCGAGCTTTTTCAGCATCTCGATGATGTCGTCCGGATTGGTGCCCCCGCCGGTCGCCGTGTCGGCGATCTGAGCGATGACGTGCTGGTCGATGTCCGCGCCGTAATAGCCCAGGATGCGCTGGGTGGTCGCGACGGCGCAGTAGCCTTTCTGGCCCTGGTCAACCATGGGAAGATTGTCGATGAAGACGACGCCCTCCGCATTCGTGCGCACATTGGCCCTGATGTCCCTGGCCGTGGCCGCTTTCGGCGGAGTGGCGGCGGTGGGCGGTCTGCGCGGATCGTTTTTCGGGTCGAACCGCGAGACCACAACCTGGATATATTCGGCCCGGAATTTGACCTTTTTCACCGCGCCGGGAAGTTTCGGATCGTCAACCTTGATGTTCTCGCTGGCGCTCCATCGCAGTTCGATGGCGAGGCGGTTGTTCTTCACCCAGACTTTTTTTTCGAGCCGCTTCCCGTTGGCCAGCCACAGCCTGGGCAGAACAACGCCTTTGCCGCCGGCCCAGGTCTCGATGTCCCCGGAAATGGCGTCCAGCATCGCCTGGTACTGTTTCTCGTCGTCCATGTCGCCCGCGTCGCCGCGGTTGTAGAGGGACATCGTCACGTCCGACAGCTTGTCCTTGTCGAAGTTGACGACGGTCTCCCAGCATTTCTTTCCGAGAAACGTCATGGGCGGGCTGTTCAGATAGCCGGGATATCGCGTCGCGTCCTTTTTCGACGAAAGCCACCGGAAGAAACTTTCGTCCCGCGGGCTGGCCAGAAACGAGGCCGGCGTCGTTTCCCAGACCTGTTCGCCGTCGAGGAAGGATTCGAATTTCGAAAAATCGGCCAACGCGCCCATCGCCGCCGTGTGCAGAAACAACGCCAGCCAAAGCGTTTTTTTCATGGCCTGAAGGGTGTCCGAACCGGAGGGCGAAGTCAAACCCGGAATGGGCGCCATCTCAAAGTCCCCTGCAGTCTTTTCAATCAGGAAATCCAAAATCGAAAATCC
>JACQHI010000394.1 GCA_016199105.1 Lentisphaerota bacterium
GGCTTGGCGGTGATGGGCGAAAATCTCGTGCTCAACATGGAAAGCAAGGGCTTCACCGTGGCGGTGTTCAACCGCACCGTGGCCAAGGTGGACGAGTTTGTCAACGGCCTTGCCAGGGGTAAAAACATCGTCGGCGCCCATTCCCTCGCCGAATTGGTCCGGAGCCTGAAAAAACCGCGCCGGCTCATGCTGATGGTCAAGGCCGGCAAGCCGGTGGACGAGCTCATCGAACAGCTCCTGCCGCTTCTCGATCCCGGCGACATCCTTATCGACGGCGGCAACTCGCATTTCCCCGACACGATCCGGCGCACCAAAGCCCTCGAGGCCAAAGGCTTCCTCTTCATCGGCACCGGGGTTTCCGGCGGGGAGGAAGGCGCGTTCAAGGGGCCCAGCATCATGCCCGGCGGCTCGCCTTCCGCCTGGCCGCATGTGAAGCCTATTTTCCAGAAGATCTGCGCCAAGGTGGAGGACGGCTCGCCCTGCTGCGAATGGGTCGGCAACGACGGCGCCGGGCACTTCGTTAAAATGGTGCATAACGGCATCGAATATGCCGACATGCAGTTGATCAGCGAGGCCTATTACCTGCTCAGCCGGGCGCTCGGCCTGAAAGCCCCGGAACTCCACTCCGTTTTCGCCGCATGGAATGACGGCGAACTGAACTCCTATCTCGTCGAAATCACGGCCGACATCTTCCGCAAGAAGGACAAGATCACCGGCAAGGCGATGGTGGACGTCATCCTCGACACCGCCGGGCAGAAAGGCACCGGCAAGTGGACGAGCGAAGCGGCGCTGGACCTCGGCGTGCCCGCCCCGACGATCGCCGAAGCCGTCTTCGCGCGCTGCATCTCGGCCATTCAGCCGGAACGCGCGGCGGCGGCGAAAGCGCTGAAAGGGCCGGCCTCGAAATTCAACGGCGCGCGCAAGCCGTTCATCGCCGATATCCGCAAGGCGCTCTATGCGGCCAAAATCTGCTGTTACGCGCAGGGCTTCGCGCTCATGGCGGCGGCGGCGAAGGAATACGGGTGGCAACTGCGCTTCGGCGACATCGCCCTCATGTGGCGCGGCGGTTGCATCATCCGCGCCCGGTTCCTGGACGCCATCAAGGCGGCTTTCCAGCGCCAGCCGGACCTGACCAACCTGCTGCTGGACCCGTATTTTAAAAAAATCATCCTGGGCAACCAAAAGAGCCTGCGGTCCGTCGTGGCGGAGTCGGCTCGCCTCGGCCTCGCCATCCCCGCCTTCGGTTCGGCGCTGTCCTATTTCGACAGTTACCGCAGCGCCCGGCTGCCGGCCAATTTGCTCCAGGCCCAGCGCGATTACTTCGGCGCGCACACCTATGAGCGCACAGACCGCAAACGCGGAGAATTTTTCCACACCCAATGGCTGGATCATCCATGACAAAGACTGTCGAATACACCAAGGACGATCTGCTGAACCTCAAGCCGAAGTTCGACTCCTTCGTCGGGATCGATTCCGACGGGTGCGTGTTCGACACCATGGAAATCAAGCAGAAGCGCTGTTTTCACAAGCTCATCGTCTCGCACTGGCGCCTGGAGAAAATCGAGAAATACGTCAGGGAAGCCGCGGAATTCGTCAATCTCTACTCCAAATGGCGGGGCCAGAACCGGTTTCCCTGCCTGCTCATGAGCCTCGAACTGCTGCGCGACCGGCCGGAAGTGATCTCCGCGGGCGTTCCACTGCCGGATTTCGCCCCGCTCAAGCGCTTCATCGAGTCCGGCCTGCCCCTCGGCCATCCCACCCTCGAAAAGCGGATCCAGGAGACCGGGGACGCGCTACTCGCCTCCGTCCTGAAATGGAGCCAGGCCGTCAACGCCGACATCGAAAAAACGGTCAAGCAGGTGCCCCCCTTCACGTGGGTGCGCGAAAGTTTCGACAAGATCCAGAAACATTCCGACTCCATCTGCGTCTCCCAGACGCCCACGGAAGCCCTGATCCGGGAATGGCGCGAACACGACCTGATGCGCTATGTGCATGTCATCGCCGGCCAGGAACTGGGCACCAAGAAGGAACATCTCCAGATGGCCACCCAGGGCCGCTACCAGGCCGACCGCATTTTGATGATCGGCGACGCCCCCGGCGACTACAGCGCCGCCAAGGGCAATCAGGCGCATTTCTTCCCGATCAACCCCGGCAAGGAAACCGTCTCCTGGGAACGATTCTACAAGGAAGCCTACGACCGCTTCCTGAACGGCACCTACGGCGGAAAATACGAGAACGAGCTCATCGCGGAATTCAACGCGCTCCTGCCCGACACGCCGCCGTGGAAGAAGGGGACATAGGGAGGTTTCAGGGTTCATACTTGCGGAGACATCATGCGCCGCCCCGGTTTTATCGATATCCAGCTCAACGGATCCAAGGGCATCAATTTCTCCAACCCCGGCCTGTCCGTCGAAGACATCCGCACGGCCACCCGGCATCTCGTCCGGCGCGGCACCGCGGCCTACTGCCCCACGCTCGTCACCAACCCGCTGGAGATGTTCCGCAACAATCTGCCGGTCGTGGCCGACGCCATGGCGGACGCCGAACTCGCGCCGCATCTCCTGGGCATCCATCTCGAGGGCCCGTTCGTGTCTCCGGCGGAAGGCGCCCGCGGCGCCCACCCGCCGGAATACATCCTGAAGCCCAGCATCAAGACGTTCGACCGGATGCAGAAATGGGCCCGGGGCAACATCAGGATCCTGACGGTCGCCCCCGAGATCGAGGGCGCGATTCCCCTGATCCGCCACGCCGCCCGCCAGGGCGTGGTGGTGGCGCTCGGACACCATTTCGCTTCCGACGACGTCATCGCCAAAGCCGTGGAAGCCGGCGCCAGGGCCTGCACGCACCTGGGCAACGGGATGCCCAACATGATCCAGCGCCACCACAACCCGCTCTGGTGCCAACTGGCCTGCGATGCACTCGCCTGCACGTTCATCACCGACGGTCATCACCTGCCGCCGAACCTCATCAAGGTGGGCCTGCGGGCCAAAACGATCGATCGTTTTCTGGTGGTCAGCGATGCCACCGATCTCGAGGGCATGCCGCCGGGAACATACGAGTTCCTCAACATGTCCGTCGTGAAGCATAAGAACGGCCGCATCAGCTTCGGGGACACCCCCTACCTCGCCGGATCCTCGGCCACCATGCTGGAATGCATGAACCACCTCGCCTCGGTCGTCCCCCTGAAAGCCGGCGAACTCTGGCAAATCGGCTTCGACAATCCGGTGAAACTCCTGGGCCTGAACCCAGCCGCCGTTGCCCGCCGCCTGAAGCCCTGTGTGAAACCAACGAGAGCCAACGCCCCCATGCGATTCGCGATCGGGGCGGTGTGATTTTCAGCAGAATCGAATAGTTGGACCCTACTGCCTTTTGTGACTCACCCACAGCAGCAGGTCCTGCACCACCAGCTCCACCCGGCTTTCAATCTCAATGCGATTCGCTCCCTTGTTGATCATGTCGGGGTCTGGACGGAATTCCAACCAGTCGTCGGCGAGCGTTCCGTTTCCCAGCGCCCGATCGTTCAGCGTGACCGTGAGAGCTGCTCCGTGGGTCGCCTTTACGAGATGCAACCTGAGCTTCAATTCCGCCTGGCGCACATGCTCGCCCACCGTGAGCGTCACCGTCTTCTTCCCGCCCGGCGTGAACGCGAGTGGACTGTCGGGCGACAGGCGCGGCAGACCGGCGAATTTGCCGCCGCCCGCCAGCCACCATTCCGGGTCGCTATACCCGTTCACACCCTGGAAAGAGACGGCATACACCTTGTCGAGTTTTTCGAGCGCCGCCGGATCTCCCAACTCGCGCCAGAGCGGAGTGCGTGGATTGTCACAGTTGAACAGATACACGCCATCCGCGCCGGAATGCCACACGTTCATCGCCCGCGCCCGATAGGCCTCCAGCGAGTTCCGCACCTTGCCCGCCTCTCCCGCAATCCGCGACTCGCTCAACGCCGGATAGACCGGCACGCCATAGTTATGCCCAAGCTGGACCGACTCTTCCCATGCGTTCAGTTGGAAGTAGCAGGTCACGACCATGAGGTCGATCAGGCCGTCAGCCAGCCAGCGCTCGATGTCCAGCCCCATGGCCTTGCAATAACCCGCCGAATCGGGAACGCGAACGGCAATGAGCAGCGGCCGGCCGCGTTTCGCCGCCACGGCATCCGCCATCCGCCGCACGCGCTGCAGCAACCCCGTCATCATGTCGCAATGCGCCTGCGTCACCGGTTCGCCGATCAGTTGCGGCTTGAAACAGACGGGATGCCGGAAAAAATCCAGTTCGATGCCGTCCACATCGAAGCGCGTGCAGACGTCACGGAAGATGCGGAACACCTTCTCACGCACCTCCGGCAGGCCGTAATTCACCGCCGACCAGCGGCCGGCCTTGGGAAAGGAGTCGCCCTTTTTGCCCATGAGATAGTCAGGGTGCTCCTGCTTCCACTTGCACAGCAGCGCTTTGGCCTGCGAATCATGCGTGTCGTTCATCCGCATCGACCAGAAAACCTCGATGCCGTGCCGGCGGCCAAAATCCGCCATGATGGCCAGTGCGTCGTGTCCCTGCTCGGCGAGTTCCCATGCCCAGTCCACCCCGCGAACGTCGCCGCGCCCGCGCAGCTCGGTCTCGTCGCTCGTGTGCGTGTAGGAGTTGAACACGCCATCGCAGTAGAAGATGGAGTCCACCTGCGAACCGACGAGCGGCTCCGTGCGCTTGCTCAAGAAGTGTTCCACCGTCTTCGGCTCGTCCGGCTTCGGATTTCGGCAATCGTTGCCGTCGTTGTTCATACTGATTCGCCGGATCGTGTTTGATGTCTTCATGCGCCAGGGTGTAGCATATGGCGCAAGCGATGTCTTTATCTTTTTTGGGGGACAGACGCAGTTCGACGCAAAGACTCCGCGCCGACGCGCGGGGAGGAGGAATCATGCCTGTTGACACCAAGCCTTCGCCGGGTGACCCCCAGCCGAACCGGTCCGATGAATCCCGTCTTGCGCGCGAGGGTGGGCCGGCGCCGGCAGTTGCCGGTTTCGCGGCCGAACCGGCGATGCTGCCGGGCTATCCCTGCCTGTCCGCTTACCGTCAGGATTTGTGGCCGCCTGCGATGACGCAGGAGCTGCCTGGCGCCGGAAAACGCGTGCGCGCGACCCTGCCGGCGTATCGCGACACCGACGTCTATTATTCACTCTATCTGCCGCCCGAATGGACGCCGGGCGCGCGGTATCCGATGATCGTCGAATACGCCGGCAATGGCGATTACCGGAGCAAGCACGGCGACGTTTGCACGGGGCGCGTGGAGGATTGCAGTCTCGGCTTTGGCCTCTCGGGCGGCCGCGGGTTCATCTGGATATGCCTTCCGTTCGTCGACGCGGCCAATGGCCGCAACGCCACCCTCTGGTGGGGTGATGTCGGCGCGACAGTCGCCTTCTGCGGGGAGGCCGTGCGGACAGTGTCCGCCCGGTTTGGCGGCGAACCGGCGGCCGTGTTCCTGTGCGGGTTTTCGCGCGGCGCGCTGGCCTGCAACTTCATCGGCCTGCACGACGATGAGATCGCGCGGTTGTGGCGCGGATTTTTTGCGGCCAGCCACTACGACGGAGCGCGGGAGTGGCCCTATGCCGGCAGCGATCCCGGCGCGGCGCGCGTCCGGTTGGAACGGCTCGGCCGGAGGCCGGTTTTTGTGAGCCACGAAATCTACGACATCGAGCCGGGCACGTATACCATCGTCGACACGATCAACTATCTGGCCGGAACCGGCCGGCCGTTGGACAACTTTCGGTTCCAAATCGTGCCGATCCGCAACCATACTGACCGGTGGGTGCTCTACGATCTGCCTGCGCGCCGGAACCTGCGGCGCTGGCTGCAGGAGGCGATGGCGGCGCCTCCAGCTACCGATGGAAAAGGGATCCCCCATTAAGAACGCCGTCAAGGCCGGCGCGCGGGCCTGCACGCACCTGGGCAATGGACCGCCCCTTTTATCGCTCACGGGCGTGACACATAATGACCCATAATGACCCATAATGACCCGTATTTGACCGATAAATGACCCATAACCGGCGAATAGGGTAAGACCCGTGACCCGATTATGACCCGGAAAAGACATCGCCCCACCCCATCGCGGCGACGGTCCAATGGTCGTTTTCTGACCATGTCATGCGCCTCATGTCGTTTGTCTTCGAAAACGCATCGAGTAGTTTCCGCAGTTCTTCAAGTAGAATCGGATGAAGAC
>JACQHI010000395.1 GCA_016199105.1 Lentisphaerota bacterium
CTGCACGATTCCTTGCCGATCCGTGACCCAGTCGTCCCACGCCCAGAACAATTCGGCCATCAGACAGGGATTTATGACCGATGACACCAGGTCCAGGAGTTCTTCATGCGGGCTCAAAAAAGGATAGGGCGCTGGTTCGCGCTCCATCAATAAACCGTCGCAAAGCGCCTCCCTGATTTTTAGCGTCAATTCCTCAGCCGACTTCCGCCAGCGATCGAGCTGAGGCCGGCCGGCGTCCGCGCCGGTTTTCGCGGCCAGCTCGGTCACGCGGGGCTTTGCCGCCGTGGCGGCGCCCAGGGATTCCGTCAATGCCGTTTTCAGGTCAACGATCCGCGTCCCGGCTTTTCGGGCCCCGCCCTCGGTGGCATCCCAGACCTGCCGTCCGCAGCGGGCAATGCGGCGCTCGAATTCCCGTAAATACATCAGGAAACTGATTTCCGTGCGCACGGGCTTGCCGTCGATCCCCTCCACGCTCACCATGTTTTCCGGAGGAGGCTCGAGCGCCTCGAAAATCGGCACTTCCATGGACTTCGAATAAAAACGATTGTCCGAATACGCGAGGTCGAACCCCACCATGACGATGGGATCCGCCCCCATCAGGCGCGCCAGCTCGAACGCGGCGTGGCCCACGCATTGACCGCCGTCCACGAGCGGAACGGACCGGTTCAGCGCCTTCTCGATCTGCCGGTCCATCGGCTTGTCGTAGCGCCCGAAAAAAATCGGTCCGCGATAGGTCCGCATCACGTGCCAGTTGCTGGATAATATGCCGACGAGCCCCGTGTTCGCCTGCAATTCCGCCGGTATCGGCGCGAAGAATCGCCACACCAGGTCGCCATCGTCGAGCGTCACCACCAGATCCGCCGTCACACCCGCCCGCATCAACATCGGCCAGGCGGCGTCGCAGGCCACGATGGTGACCCGGTCCATGAACGAGGCCAGGACGCCGATGTTCTTGTCCAGGGACGGCCCGGCCCCGACAATGACGACCGGCCGGCCGCTCGCCCGGTCGAACAGACTCTCCAGGGTGGATTCCCGGCGGATGCGATCCAGGTTCAGGACCATGTTTTCAAGGACATGCCAGCCGTGCGTGCACCGGAACGCGGCGGAAGCGACCATGTCGCGGGTGAAGTCCAGAACGCAGGATTCGAGGCGCCGGCAGAATTCGGGAGCGGCCTGGCGGCGCCGCTCGTCAATGCCCACGCCGACACGCCCCTCCACGAAGGCCAGATTATCCTTCTCGAATAACGGCGGCAAGACCTCCCTCACCGCCCGTTCGTCGGCGATAGTCACGAAGCGAATACACGGATTTCCCAGGAGCGAAGACGGCGGCCTGGGATCCCCCGGCTGCTTCACCACATAGAGCCGTTTCAGGCCCGTGCAATGCTGGAGAATCGCGGCCACGTCGTCATCCGATGCCGGCCACGCCAGCGCCACCCGGCAATTGACCGGCAACGACCTGACAAGCGAAGGTTGGGTATTCAAAATGTTTCTCTCCCGCTGGCTCACGCTCAATCCACGTCGTTGGCGTAAGCGTATGACAACAGCGCCGTCCCGCCAAGCTCATTCCACACCCCGTTTTCAATTTTCGGTCATAAGGAGGCCGTTGCGCTCCGCCGCGACGGATCTGCCCGCGGACGTGAGAAGCTGTGAAAAAATTACAAAGACACGGTCACGACGAAGCGTGACCATCCAAAAACAAGGGATTTATCGATGGAGGGCCGCGCGCCGTCGCGTCCAAATCAATTGTTTCACAGCTTCTGAGTCCCGCTGGGACGGACCAACGTCCCTCACGGAAAATGCCCGCCCGCAGAGCGGCCGGGCCACCTATTAGCAATCCGCAGGACGTGAAAAGCACCGGGTTCGCCGCACGCTGGTCTTATGAGGCACGGAGAAAAAGGGCACGGAGCCGCCGTGGCCAGGAGACTTACAATGGCGGGACAAGGGCTCGACAACGGGGGCCTGTCCGGTGGTGCCGGCCCAGTCCCCCGTTTTCTCGCGTTGGTCATGAGAGGCGAAGGAGGACCGATTCCAACTCATCTTTCTCTTCATGCAAACCGCGAGCGAATGGCGACAGGCCGATCCGACTCTCCGAGAGGTCGGGGCGGGCTGACGGCATTCGCGAGTTCTCGGACGTCATAGTCTTGGTGACGTCGACTCCGTGTTCTTACCCTCTGTGTCTCCGTGCCTCCGTGGTACATCCGAATGAGCCCGGAGGCCAACACGCTGTTCCAGAGTAGCCTCGCCAGACCGGCACCCTGAACGGTAACGTCTGACAGCAAATCGCCTGCTTGATTTCGCCCGACGCGAGCCCTATCCTGCCTCCATGAACTTTCGACAACTCGGCATCCTCGGAATTGCCCTTATTCTCTTTGCATTGTTTCTGGGTTCCTTCCAATGGAAAGCCTACAAGAAATGGGATCACACCCGGACCTGCATCGACCATCTGCGCCAGATCGAATCCGGCAAGGATTCCATGGCCATGGATATCGGTCTTACAAACGGCTGGTCGGCCTGGGATGGCGTTTATGGTTGGACGGAAGCGGATGATGTCGTTGCGTTCAGCAACATGGTGGATGGACGAGCCGGCTATGTAAAGGATTACACCCTCTGCCCCGCCTCCACCACCCAAGTCCGAAACGCGGCGCAGGCGGCTCATGATTATGACGTGCATGCGATCGGCAGCAATGTGACCTGTGCCATAGCCGGCGGCGGCCAACCGGGCTC